>JAHFJD010000010.1:9985-30069 GCA_023246055.1 Candidatus Doudnabacteria bacterium | reverse complement strand
TTTGTTAAACTGGAAAGCAGACGCATCAGGGAAGGCATATCCTGGTATGAGCAGAAAGCCGAGGTTACCCGAGTTTCCACGGCGAATTATATGAATTATTTAGCAAGTGCGTAAGTCCTACTAAATTCATACCTCAATCATACCCCACCCGAGGCGGACAAGCAAAAAACCTTTTTGGCGATTGTTAAGGCTCAGTCCAAGGTGAGCCTTGTTTTCTTAACAAAATTCTCTTTCAGCAACTCACATCTTCTAGTTTAACTAATTTTTTGTCCTGCAAAAAGTCCACGACTTCCCAGCCGCAGGCTGCACATAAATCAAAACGGTCCCATCCAAAACCAACCATAATCTTCTTTCGCTCATCCCCTATCACGTCCTTGCAAATGTCGCATTTGATGGCATACATAGTACCTGAATCATAACCCTGTCCAAAAAGTTGTCAAAGTCCGTTTTCCTCCCTTTACCGCCCAGCGCTGAAATGTTTTCCACAAAAAAACACTAGCATTCGCTAAAGTCTTTTCATGGGGTGGACTCGTGCCTGGCCGCCTCTGGAGGGAACAGTATTAGCGATAAAACTAATAAGTTTATAAACGAAATTTACAGCCGTATCATAATTTTATTTTTGTGAACTGGTATGTATAGGCAAAAACCGGCGTATTGTTATTAATTTTATATGTAGGGTTATGGCGCTTAAACGCGTCTATGAGCTCTCGTCTATTTTTATAGGTTTTATAGTGAGTTTTATCGTTCAGGTCTATCTGCCCGACGGTTGTTTTGATGACTTTAACTATCTTCCCGAAGCCGAAGATTTCTTCAGTTTGACTGTTTTCAAAAGCTACAACATCTCCTTTTCTCAATTTATGATCTCTCAATCTCCACGTGCTAATTTTCCCATCAAAAACTTGCGGTACAACACTTTCGTGAAACCCCATTTTGGGATAGAGAAATTTTTTTTCAATGCCTTTGGTCATAATTAGCGAAAATTAGTTCCTCCAGGTATCCGAGTGGTTGGGGTGGCATAGTGCAGGATGTTGAAACCGCATTAACGCGATCTGGTCAGCTATAAATAATCCCCAATTTTTTTGTTAATTCCATACTCTCACTCACTGGTGTGCTATCAGTAAACTGATCTACGGAACCTATCGGTTTGAGATTGCGTAATTTTTTATCAGTTATCTTTGCTCGAATCACACTAGCGAAGTTATCTGAATGAATTACTAAATACGGACGGCCATGATATTTGGTCGTCTTGGTCGGCAATGGTTTAGTAATGTTCAAGTCGTTGTGCATTATTGCAATAACGGAATATGCCCCTGAAAGATGTCTTTCTCTTTCCTTCCAGTTTTTCGATAAAATCACCTTACGAAATATCGGAGAGAGTTTCTGGCCTGATCTTAACTCTTTAAACGCAGTTCCAAACCATTTGGTGTATGGTATATATTTCTTTTCCATCAAAAAACACAATCGCATCAATTCTCTAACCATTCGAGCAGCAACAATTTGCGAACCCAGTTCATCTTCTATATCTCCCGTTCTGCCCACAAATGCTTCTTCTTCTGAAATCTTAGCCCATTGAGAAGATAGCAAATATAGCCATACATTATAGGGATAATACTTTAATCGGCCACGGAGCTTGCCTAGACCTATACTGTCCTGAAAAACTGCTCCGCTAGTAACCGCCAAAAGCCGTTGCTGTGGCATCAGAAGCCAGTCAACTGTTTTTAATTTTTTAGTAGCATCAATCCCCAAACGATTTTCGAGAAAAGATTTGATGGTGAAAATGTCCACCATATGGTCGATGTTGCCCGACTTTTTATAAATCATGTGGCGAACACCATTCTTTTCAGCTCTGCTGAAATTGGTGGAATAGCCTCGGAATGTTAAAGGGAGTTTATTACTTAAATGCCTTGCGACTATTGTTTTGTATTTCTTGTAATCTGTTTCAGTCAAAAACAAAAGCAATCTCGGGCCCCAATGATGATCTGTTGACTGAGCAGTATCATATCCTAAAGCCTCAGAACCCCAACCAATCAGGGCTGCAGAGTATTTGAGTTTTGGAAAATTTGCCTTAAGAAGTGGCCTTACCTCTTCTTCAAAGAACATTCGAGAAAGCTGAATACCTCTAATGAATTTTGGCATGAGTTGATGATACCAAAAAACCGCCTATTCGGCGATTTTCTGTTCGATGGGTCGCATAGTGGAGGATGTTGAAACTACCCTAAGGAAATCCCAACCCGTTCTGCAACTTGTTTGAGCTCGCCCAGCTTTTCCTCATAACCTGGCCTGTCTTTTAGACCAGAAAGTTTTTTAACTTCAGCGTCAAACGCAAGCTTTGCGTCGAGGTGTATACCCTTTTCCTTAGCAAAAGAGACCACTTGCTCTACCATCTCCACAACACTATCGACGGAGGAGGGATTCGCTACTTCATGCTCCAAGTTATCTGAGAATCTACCCAAACACACATTTTCCAGATTTTCCTGAAGCGCCAATGCTACTTCGGGTGTTGTAAAATCTACAGGAATTTGTCTTTCATCAGCAAAAGCTTCCAGTTTATCGTATCCTCTTTGTCCTTTTTCTCCGTATAAATACCCGCCTTGGGCAAGCGCGTCTTCCATCAACTTTTGATATTCCTCTTCCAACTGAAAATCTATCCCTGCTCTGGCACAAAAATCATATATAACGTCAATGTTGACTGCATTGGGATCAAACGGCTGTTCGCCTTCGGGCTTAAGAAGCCATTCGTGCTCGGATGACGGTTTGTCAGGAGCAGTGATAGTGCTGATCAAAAATGACCTTACTGTATGTTTTATATCGATCCTTGCATTCTTTTCCTGGGCTCGCAAATAATAAGCCAAAGCAGAATCTGCTTCTCCACGCATCAATGAGGTAAATATTGCAGGATGATAAGCCGCATCTCCAAATTTGGCCTCTTGTTCCAAAAACTCCTGTGGTAGGTGGAAATCCCCTTCAAAAAAATTTTCTTCTTCTCCTCTGGGCATATAGTGTTATAGTAGTTATTTTCCCTTGGGGGGTCAATAAAAAATCCGCTTACTTATCAGAAATTTTCTTGGGGTGGATTCGTGAACAGGATTAGAACTTATTTTATGACGGATTCTGCTTCGCCAAATTTGCATCAATGAGTGTAATGTCGGTAAGGTCTTTAGGTCGAGCTGTTGCCGCTTTCCATTTTCGTACTTCTTCGAGCGATGCAAAAGGAATACCATCAACTACGTTTGCATTCCTAAGCAAATGCTTCAGAGTCGGATTATACGCACTGAACCCCCAATGATCGTGGACTTCAAACACATCTTGAACGAGTGGGTCGTCATTAGGCCCCTTATGCAGTGCTTGCCAGCCGGCTCTATGCAATCTTTCAAAAACTTCCGACGACACCAAAAGGTCAATGTCATTGGCTTCTCTTATTCCGGCCAAAGCCATCGGGCAACTGCCAAAAACCACGAAGGAATCTTTCGGAAGATTTAGCGATTTGACTTTGGATATAATCTCTTCTTTGATCACAACAATAAAAAACGCCTCTGACGCGATTTTACTTTTGAACTTTCTCTCTGATTTCTATATCGGAACTGGAATAGTCAAAAATGATTTTATACTTTTCAAAAAACTCTCTCTGACCTAGTACACCATAAGGCATGTTGGTATTAAAATCAAAAGAGAAGCCAACATACGCTGTGAACTTTTGTCCGCCGACAAAACAAAGATCAACGTTATGGAAAAAAGCTTCCTGTTTATTTCCTTCAATACCGAAATATTCTAATTTCTTTCCTTGGCGGGTATCAATGTTTAAGTATTCTGCAACGCTAGCGTGAAAAATGCAAAAATCTGCGCCAGAATCTATAAGAGCAAAATATCTTACTGATCTGTTGTTGTGTGATACTTCAATTGGCAGGACTGGTCTTTTAGCCTGTTTATGATCTGGAAAAGCCGGGTTTGGATTAGCTGGAAATTTCAGGTAAGGGAACTTCATTACCTATAAAACGAAGTTACTGTATTCGGCAGGTACTTTAGTTACAACTGGATCATTCTCACCTTGGCGGTTAGCTTTTTCTACAGCCTCTTTAACACTGTCCCCACTGCTAACAACATGAGAAGCGTCCTTGGATAAAGCAACCCATTTATTAGGATATTTTGATAAGGTATTCGATAAATCTTCACTCATATAATTATATTATACATCTGATTTTACTATTTGTAAACTAATAATTTAGTTTGGTTGCTGGGGTGCTGTACGGGATTTGAACCCGTGGCATCCTCTGCCACAGAGAGGCGCTCTACCAGGCTGAGCTAACAGCACCATGATTAAGAAACAAAAAACTCTTACACAGCTGGTAAGAGCAATTCTCTGCTGCCTGCTGTGTCAGGCAAGGTTTGTAAACCTAAAGCAATTCTATCTCAATTTTTTGGAAATGTCAATCAGATATTATCAGTGATGGGCGAATTTTTCTAGCTTTTTGTCAAATGTCAAAATGCCGCCATGCTTTGTGCGACTCCAAGCCACAAGATAGCAGTCCACGAAATGCTTGTTCTGTCTGTAAAATTCCAGCGCTGCAAGCATCGCTTTACGTTCCGGAACAATCAACCATCTCTGACTCAAAAAAACTTCCATCACTGTCGCGATTTCTAGCCGCCGTTGTTTATAAAAACTCTCTAAAACAAACACTGTTTCTGCAATGACGAGGGCATTGACTATGATCTCGCGTTTACCATTCTCTGCTTCGACAAACCATTGCAGCGCCTGCTCTTTCTGTTTCGGAATATCGCCCACCAAAAACCGGACGAGGACATTGGTATCGAGAATTTCAGTCATTTCTGCCCCAATGTTTGGCAAAACTTTGATGAGCTTTTTCTAGCTGCTTGTCACTAAGTTTGACCCTGGAACGCAAAGCACCGGGCAAGGACCAAAAATTCTGTCTTGGCTCCACGATAATTTTATCACCTGCTTTACTGATCAGAGCCTTTGCCGCCTTTTTGATACCAAACGCCCGGCGAATAGTCTGTGGAATAGTGATCTGGCCTTGACTCGTTATCGACACAATTTGTGATTGTTTATCGTGCATGAGTAATGATATTTAATATTTCATTATTATTTTAACAAATAATGAAATATTTGTCAAATCAAAATTTCACTATCAGACCAACAAACACTAGCGCAGTAATGACCGCGAACCAGATGATGGTGGCAAACAAGAGTTGCAATGCTTCCCGCTTTTTCCCCTCGAGGTACCACAGTGCCGGCCGCAAACCCACGAGACTGGCTGTCACTGCCGCGGAAACCACGAACAAACTCAAAAACGCCACTGGCGCGAGGAAGCTGTCCGGCATGGGACCAAAAATCCGCTCTGCATTTCTCATAACAAAGGCTACGATAAAAATATAGAGTGACACGCCGAGCGCATGCAGCAAACCTTGTCCGATAATTTTTTTATTCACACTATAATTGCTTTTAATAATTAAGAATCCTTTTGATTGCGCAAAGCGCGGAATTGTTTCTCGAGCTCGTCTAGTTCTGCGTCAGACATTTCCTCAAGGTCAATCATCTTGTTTCTCGCCTCTTTGATGGCCTTGATCAGCTCGTCGAGTTTCAGATGCATAGCTTTGGCATCGCGGTTCTGCGTGTTCTGAATCAAAAAAACCGTGAGAAATGTCAGAATCGTGGTGCCAGTGTTGATGATGAGTTGCCACGTGTCCGAGAAATGAAATACCGGACCAGTCAAGGCCCAAACAATGATGATGGTCAACGCGCCAACAAAAGCCCAGGCTGAACCTACAGCCTCTGATGCATGGTGTGCGATTTTGCGAAAGAGTTCGTGCATAGTGTCTTGGCAGCCCCACGGGGAATCGAACCCCGATTTAATGGCTTGCCCCGTACCACATACCCCTAAGCGGATTTGAACCGCTGTTCTTGCGCTGAGAACGCAATGTCCTAGACCAGGCTAGACGATAGGGGCATAGGGTACGGGGCAAGGAATCATTTTTACCCAGTAGCGTCCCGCCGAGACGGGACTGCTTCTGAGCGTCCTAACCATTAGACGATGGGACCCTATCAAACCTTGGACTATAGCCAACTTAATCATACTAAACTAATTCCATATTTTCAAATCTGCGATCCGTACATTCGTTATGCTATAGCACAACAGTTGTATGAAGTTCTACAAGTCAAAATGCGCGAGCAATTCTTTTTCGATATCAATATTTACAACCTCAGCATAAGTCGTATACTCATCAACCTCATAGTGCTCTGCAACAAAATATAACTCATCTCTGCAATCATAAGGGTATACAAAAACGCTCCGTTGAATGTTATACATCCCCAACTGTTTTAGTCTCATACGCAAAAGGTTTCGTTGATTCTTTTGTTTCTCAGGGATATCAAAAATTAATAATCGCCATTTTTTATCCCACTCATCAGAAACTTTGAGACGCAGATTGTTAAACAGCGCCTGGTGCTGCCTTTGCAGTCCTTTCTTGAGCAGTTTTATTTTCAAACCATTTTTAGTTTTGGTCAAAGCAACAAAACCGCGTCGCTCGAGCCTTTTAATCTCCCGTTTGAAATCAGATTTTCTAAAAGCGTATTTTATGCCGCCCCGTACTAAATAATATAATCCGTAGGGTGAACTCAAAAACGCCGGCACAGCCATACCATACAGAAAAATAGTCATGAGTTGATCTGAAATACTCAATTCAGAAAAAGGCGGCCTGTATGGTGGGTATTGTCTCATGAACCAAACATTATGCTATAGCACAACGTCTGTCAAGAAAGGTTAGATTTGAGACAAAAATTTGAAATAAAAAAAGACGAGAACATGTGTTTTTGCCTCGTCAAACCCGACCGAACAAGATCATTCATCGTCGGTGCAAGCTCTCATCTCTATACAGGTATTGTCTTTCAGTCTCCAAAAAGGCCGGAGCCACCTTTGCGTGCGAAGCCACTGTTCTTTCTTGATCACAAGCATCACAAAAAAGATAATCGCAACAGCAGGAAACCCGAGCACGACGTGGGACCATATTTCAAGCTGCTCTTCATCCACAATAGCTGTGACTAGAGCATCAATGGGTTCACCGACAAGGATGCCCGTCAATCCTCCCAAAACAAACAATGTTACTAACGCCAAAACTGTTGCAAACAATGCGCCGTACATTACACGAGCTGCCTTTGATTTCTCTAGTACAATACCAAACACGAGCATAAGTACTAGTCCCAATACCACAGATGGAAGATCGGACAGAGATGAAAAAACAGATTGGACTGGATTTTCCAAAACCGACCCAATGCCAGCGTATAGTACCCACAAAGCGACTACTGTCAAAACAACAACGAAGCCAATCAAAACTATCAATACCGCCACCTCAAAATGGATTGTGCACAACTTTGTTTTGCCAAAGCACTGGCTTCCAATCAGGCTTTTTGGATCAAAACAGACCACACCATCTGCATTTTCCCTAGCCCTATAGACGCTTCCATACAGCAAGACGGATCCAGTTATCAAGAGCACGAAGCACAATGCTGAACCAAGCGCTAGCCGAGGACTAAGCCCGCCCTGATTATAAAGGTACGCGGCAAGGAACAAACCCGAAAGCGTGGCAAGTATCTCCGTGCAAAGTATCACACGCAACCTAAGCATTTGCATAACACCCCCCGATTCAAAATGTTTGAATGCTAATCACCCGGACAACTACCGTGTTGGTGAAATCTGGTAATAGTTTAGCAAAAATTTGGCCATTTCGCCAAAGGTCGGAGCCGCGGAACTCTCGGCAAATCGCGCGGCCCCCGGATTGGTGATTTTTACGGCGATAACAAATCGCGGATCTTCCACTGGCCCAAATCCCACAAAACTCCCAATGGTTCGGTCTGGATCATAACCGCGCCCATCTGTCCGGGCAATCTGGGCGGTGCCGGTTTTCCCGGCAATGAAATAACCAGGCACACCCGCGCGCTTGCCGTGGCCGTTTTCGACAACGCTCACCAGCATAGCGCCGAGAGTATACGCGGCTTTTGGGGAAATAACTTGCACAGCTTCCTCGGGCGCAAAAGTTTCGATTTGTCCGTTCTTGTGGTCAATTTTCTCCACAATCCTCGATTTCATAAGCTTGCCTCCGTTAGCGATAGCCCCATACCCTTGCGCAAGCTGCAAGAGATTGACTGTGATCCCCTGTCCAAAGGAAGCGGTGGCAAAATGCACTTTCCCGCCCTTATCGAGATTGCGCAAATCTCCCGCAGCCTCTCCCGGCAGAGTGACACCAGATTTCTTCCCAAACCCAAAGCGTTTCACAGCCTCATAAAATTTTTCCGGCCCGGTTTTCTGCTGGGCAAAAATTGCACCAGTATTTATCGACTCTTCCAAAACTTGGGTCATGGTTCTCGTACCAAACACTTTATCAAGCGCATTTCTAATAGTAAAATCGTCTAGCTTGACCGAACCCGTGTCCTCATAGGTCATGTCCGGAGTCACCGCTTCGCTATCAAGCGCAGCCCCCATGGTAAAAGCCTTGAACACAGACCCTGGCTCGTAGGCATCGGTGATAGCCCGATTCCGATATACTCCAGCATCTGGAGCTTTGTTAAATTCGTTCGGATCATAGCTCGGAAAATTCGCGAGAGCGACAACCGCGCCGGTTTTGGGATCGAGGACCACTAGACTGCCGTCTTCGCCTTCGTATTTCTCCACTGCGTCTTTTAGAATGCTTTCTGCTTGATATTGCACAGTGCGATCCAGGGTTAGTGTCAGGTCAGCTCCGTCTTGCGCAGCGAGAATATCCCGCTCTCCACCGGTGATCCACGCGCCGCCGATATCTTTGACCAGAGACACCGAGCCCGCTCTCCCCGTGAGCTCATCTTCAAAATATTCCTCGAGTCCGTATTGCCCGACACGCGATTCATCATGGAAACCGTAAAAACCCAAAACCTGCGAGGCAAACACTCGCTCGGGGTAGAAACGAAACCGTTCAGGCTCGAGGCCAATCCCGGAAAGTCCCAGTTTTGAGACAGCCACGGCTTCCGATTCGGGTAGCTCTTTTTTTAACACGACCCATTTGCGCGAATCATCGCTTATTCGCCCTAAGATTTCGGCTTTTGTGAGTCCCAAGATTTTCGACAACACGGCCGCAGTGCCGCTCTTGTCCATGACTCGCGGCGGTTCGGCAAACACAAGACTCCTCTCAATGTTAGTAACTATCGGAACCATTTCGCCGTTCCGATTTTCGCGAGCAAAAATCTGGCCCCGGGCAGGCACCAAAGTCTCATAGAGATCGTGCTGTTTGGCAGCCAGGACGCTGAAATTTTCATGGTGTATGATTTGTAGCGAAAAAAGCCGCGCTATGAGAATGATCGCGGCTACCAGAACAACTACATTCAGACTCGCTAACCGGAATCTATACATTCATCTTTGATAACTGAAATTGCCATCTGGCGACGGATGGCTGACTGTGCCTGCCGGGACCAGATTCAGAGTGCGGGCTTCGGTCTCGATGGATTCAATCGCCTGGAGCGACCGAGCTTCAATCTCCCAGCGCTCATTCTGCTCCTTGAGATCCGCAAGGTTCGATTCCAAATCTTTTATGACATATCCTTTCGTGGAAAGACTGCCGACTTGTAAAAGATAAGCGACGCCCAAGACAAACAGCAGTGTCATTAGCCAAAAGCTAAAATTTTTAAACTGAAATCCCGCTTTGGAGGACCTGGCAGGAGCAGGTTTAGAAGCCATATTGGATTTGTCAGCGTGTAACGCCAGAGCAAAGTATCGAGTCACGTCGCAATTGATGTGATCTTCGCGTCTCCGGTTTCATCGAAGCGCTCCGATACACATATTGTTCCTTTTAATTTAGTTGTTAACCTGTATCCGTTCCGCACAGCGAAGTTTAGCGCTCGCGGCGCGGGAATTTATTTTTATTTCTTCCGCTTGAGCCATGATCGGTTTTTTTGTGAGGATGCGCAAGCTGGCCCGCGCGTCACATACACAAACCGGAAAACTTGGCGGACAGACGCAGTCTTTGCTATGCAGAGCAAAAAACTGCTTGACCGTTCGGTCTTCGAGCGAATGAAAAGAAATTACCACCAGCCTTCCACCATCTCTCAAGAGTGTGAGGGCTTGTTGCAATCCCTTTTGCAGATTTTCTAGTTCCCGGTTGACCTCAATGCGCAGGGCTTGAAAAATTTTTCTTGCCGTGTCCCCTGTTTTAAATCGCAGCTTTCCAGGAAGAGCGTGCTTGATAATTTCAAAGAGCTCAGTTGTAGTCTCGATTCCGCCCTCCTTGCGCCGGATCAGGATAGCTCTCGATACTCTTTTGCCGAATCGTTTTTCCTCGCCATATTTATAAAAAATCCGAATTAACTCTTTCTCGGGATAAAAATTTACAATCTGCGCTGCCGTTTCTGATTTCCGATCCCCGACTTCCGACTTCTGGTTAAAGCGCATATCAAGCGGGCCTTCGTTCTGAAAAGAAAATCCTCGGTTCCCGTCGTCGAGCTGATGACTGCCAAGACCGAGATCAAAGAGGATGCCGTCGACATCTGTATAAGCATTTTTCTCGGCAATGGCTTTCAAGTCAGAAAAATTACCTGCCACCACCAGCATGTTATTCCCGCGAAGGCGGGAATCCAGAACTGGATCCCGGATCACGTCCGGGATGACAGAAGAATCACGATCAATGCCCAGCACTTTGGCGCCTAATCTTAACAATTCTTTACTGTGTCCGCCCATGCCCAGGGTCGCGTCAATATATTTTTTCCCTGGCATCGGAGCCAAAAACTCTGTCACTTCTTTTAAAAGTACCGGTGTATGCGAACGCATACTACTAGATGAGTTGATCTAACGTCTCTGCAATATCTTTTGATCCTTTCTCTGTTTGTTTCTTATAATTCAACCAACTTGCTTCATTCCAAATTTCTAAACGATTATAGAGTCCGGCCACCACTACCTTTTTGTGAATCCCGGCAAACTCGCGAAGGTAATCGGGTAAAATGATCCGGCCTTGGCGGTCGAGCTCCACATCCATTGCCCCCGCAAGCATCAGCCTCGAGAATGCCCGAGTGTTAGCCCGGCTAATCGGCAGGGCTGCTAGTTTTTCCGCTAGCGTTTTCCACTCCTTTTCCGTGTATAAGAAAAGGGAGCTGTCCAGCCCTCTTGTGACCACGGCTCCGCGGCTAAGCGAGTCGCGATATTTAACCGGGATGGACAGCCTTCCTTTCTCATCCACTGTCAGTGAATATTCGCCAATGAACATTAACTTCTCTGTCATTCCCACCGTAGGCGGGAATCCATTATTCGATAACAATTCTGGATCCCAGCTTTCGCTGGGATGGATAAGTTATATGATGACTTATCCACTTTTCCCCACTTTTTTCCACAACCAAACCACTTTAAACCCATTGTATCCCACCCATCCCACTTCGTCAAGCACGAGTAATAAACCCCGTTAGAAATCTCGCCCACGCACACGCACCTAAAAGACCTTCGAGGACCAGCGATTTCTAACCGGATAAACAAAAACCCGCCTTTTCAGCGGGCAGGACGCCATCTCTGTCGCCTTTTGTCAACTGGAGTCAAATGATTCTCATTCTGCCAAATCCCACGGTATCTTTGGCCCATTCTTGCGGGGCATTGTACATGCCTGCTCGGGTAATGGTATATTCGCCGTATTTATTGTTGATTTGATCCATAACTTCCATAAGCCATCGCGGACGTTTGTACTGCTCAAAGAGAAAATCCTGATCTCCGCCCGAGGCTGAAAATTTTAATCCTGATACGGAAACTCCCATTATCTTAATACTCTCATTCGACCTCTCCCGGCCTTCGGCCACCCTCCCCAGGCCTGGGGAGGGGCTGGGGAAGAGGTCGCTACAGTATATTCCCCATGCCACCTTAAAAATATCTTTGCCGTCATTGATAAACTCGCGGATCTTGCGCTGTTTGGAAAAATATCCCCCCTCACCCTCCCCTCTCCCGCCAGGGGCGAGGGAAAAAGAGGGGCCGGAATGAAAATAGTGAATGACCGAGCCTCGTGCGCCGTACTTCCTCATCCTGCGGCCGACCTTTTCCGAGAGCTTGAACATCAGCTTTTTTATATCTCCCAGGCGAGTCAAAACTTTCGGTACAGTATAAGCATGCCCAAACGATTTTGGCACCAAGACCTCCCCCATCCCCTCCTCATGAGGAGGGGAGAAAGGAGAGGTCGTAGTGTTAAAATTTGCCCAGCTGTGCAAAACATACCCCCACATACCAAATTGATTCAGTAAATTGGATAATGGATAAATCGCAAGCTCACGCAGGGAAACAATACCCAATTTGTTTAGAGCTCGTTCCAATCGCGACCCAATACCTGGAACATCAGTGAGTTTTAACTTGTCATAAAGCAGAGGGATTCGCTCTGGGGTAATCACACAAATGCGATCCAAAAACTCACCCTTGCCCTCTCTTTGTAAAAAAGAGGGAGCGCCGCCATCCAAATCAGCGGCGATTTTGGCGATCAATTTGTTGGGTCCGATGCCGATCGAACAACTCACCCACTCGCCTACCGAAAGACGTAACCGTTGTTTGATTTCCAATCCCAATAACAAGGCCTCGTTATAATCGCCGACACAATATTTCGTTATATCAAGGAATGCTTCATCAATGCTGTATTGTTCCACGTCATCACTGTAATCCTCCAAGATCGTCATAAATTGTTTCGTCACGTGCCGATATTTATCAGGATCGGCGTGCAGCAAAGCGATTTGCGGAAAAATTTTCACAGCCTCCCAAACAGGTGTACCAAGCTTGATCCCAAGGCGCTTGGCCTCCACAGACGGCGCGATAATGATGCCGCCGAGATGCTCGCACACTCCCACTGGCCGGCCGCGCAAATGCGGATTGGCTTGCTGTTCCACCGAGGCAAAATAACTATTCATGTCGATGTGGAGAATAATACGATTAGCCATAGAATTCATACTTGCCCCGTAGCGAACGAACGCAGCGAGTTCTGGTACCGGGGTCAATGTGGAGGATAATGCGGGTCATACACTTGGGATTGACATCACTATAAAAAAACTCTATATTAGTTGATTAGATCAAAATCCTTTAGGAGGATACATGACTGAACTGCTCTTATCATCCACAACCACACTGCCGTGGCTGGAAGAAGCATTCCGATTGGCAAAAAGTTTTCACTTTGACGGCCTGGAACTCATGCCCTACCGCTGGACCACAGTCAATCGGGTAAAACGCTTTTCCGAAATATACCAAATCCCGGTCAAAGGCGTTCATTTGCCTTTCTGGTGGCACACCAAACCTTTATGGAAAGTGATCGCCAGTGAGACCGAGAAGCGCGAGTGGGTGTTTGCGACCATCTGGTGGTTTGTTTTTGGATCCGGGCATAACAATTGCCCGGCAGTAAAACTTCTCAAAGAGTTTACTGGGGCTTATTGTCTGATCCATCCGGATACGTATGGGCAAAGTCAGTATCAGGATTTTATGATCAGCCGGACGCTGTTTTTTGAAAACGAACGGCCCAAGCTGCAAGAGTCGGCCATTGCTTACGACCCTTGGAAAATCAAAAAATGGCTCTCGGAATTCAACCTCTTCTTTGACGGACAATTGATGCTCGATCCCGGCCACATCCAGATTGCCCAAAAAACCGGCATCCTCCCCAGATGGCAAATCCTATCTGTATATCAGGATTTGCGGCCTGAAGGACTGCATCTTTCATTCAGTGACGGCGATCGCCTCCATGATCTGCCCACAGACGAGGAATGGGGACAGCTCGTACAAGCGATAAAACATGCTCCACCGCGTTACCTCGTGGTAGAAACAAGACCCGGCCCCGGTACCGAGAAAAGATTGCGAAAAATCCGGGATATGATCAGGGTTGATTTGAATCTATGAAGAGCGCATATTCCTGGCACAGCCACAAAGCTTCAAGTGCCAGGAGTATTTTTTATGGTAGAATAAACAATATGTTGAATGATAAAAATTTCACTATCCCAGAACTCGTCCTATCCAATGCCACAACCTTCTTCTCTGGGAATCTGGAGAAGCTTTTTAAAAAAGCCAAAAGGTTGGGATTCAAATATGTGGAAATTGCGCCCTATCGATGGACGCGGCCCGAACAAATCCTGGATTTACAAAAAAAATATGCGATCACTGTGGCCGGCATCCATTTACCTTTTACCAGCTGGGGTCAATCAATTTGGCAGGAACTGAAACATCGCAAAGGACTTTGGAACAAATTTTTCATCATAATTTTCCGTTTTTACCTTGGTAATGTTGCTAAAAATCCAGCGATTCAAATCGCCGAGCAACTATCCGCGACCAAACCCTATTTTCTTATCCACAGCGATGTGGTCTCGGAAATTGGCCCAAAAATCACTGAACTGCGGAAGCGATTTCACGTGGTCATAGAAAATATTCCCGGCGACCATACCCTGACATCAGGCGGAGTTTTTGATCACAATCATTTCATCTTGTCGCGCCGACAATATCCAAAACTCAATATTATGGAATTGTACAAACAAGCCCGACCAGAAATTATCCATATTTCTTACGATAACCCCATCCCCGCTTCATTTCCTAACGCTAGGGAGCAGGAGGAGCTCAAACAGCTTCTGAAAATCCATCAGCCTCGATATATCACTATCGAAACCAATCCGCTGACCAACGTAAAAAAAGGCAAACTACTTCTCGAAAAAATCCTCCACCCCGATAATACCCCGATCTAGATCGGGAACTACGGGGCAAGCCCACCTGAATTACTGGTATCGTAATGATCCTCTATCCACCACTTCAGACTGTCGGTATTGAACCCAAGTTTCCAGGAATTGGCGCCGTCGGAAACAGAAAAAAAATAAATTCTGATGGCACCATCCTTTATAGAGTGAATCAAATTAACCTGTAAAATCTTGTATCGATTAGTGCCCCACTTAATAATCTTGGGAAACACACCTTCTTTAGTGAATGTCGCAATGACTTCGATCGTTTCCATACAGCTTTTTAGGAATTAGCTTTTTAGCTTCTTAGACTCGAGATGATCCTATTAAGCATCCTCATCACCTCGTCTAATGGCTTCGTGACTTTATCAAATTGTAATCCCTTACTAAACGGCAATCTCTTAGCTATTTCAATTTGAGTTTCCAGCTCAGAGCCGGAACCATAAGCGATAATCAAAAATTGACAATACTCTTTTTTGCTCCCTCGTCTTCTACCTTCAGCAATATTAGATGGGATAGACACGGCAGACCTTCGGGTTTGAGAAGTTAATCCGTACAATTCCGATTTTGGATATTGTTCGCTTAATTCATAAACAGCGACTACTAGCTCCATTCCCCTCTGCCAAACTATAAGATCTTTATAGGAATTAATTGAAGATAACATGCCATAGTCTGCTATTCACAACTACAGGGACACCTTTAATTTCTTGGATCTCGCCAGTTACTTTAGATATAGGGCAAACGTGAATAACCTTTTCTCTGCACCTGTCGCAAAGAGTATGTAATGAATTTATAACGTTTAATTTTACTTTTTCTAATTCTGACATATTTCTTATCCCTAAAAAGCTAAGAAGCTATTTCCTAATTTCTATTCCAACTGTCTGATCACGCCCACGACCTTGCCTTGCACGGTCCATTCGTCATCAGGATAAATATTTTGATATTTGGGGTTTTCAGGTTTCAAATACCGGCGGCTGTTGATTTGCACAAATCTTTTAACCGTAGCTTCATCATGCAACAATGCCACCACAATGTCGCCATTTCTAGCCTCTCTAACCGGCCTCACAATGACGAGATCACCCTCCAAAATCCCAGCATTCACCATGCTATCTCCCCGAACTTGGAGCAAAAATACATCTTTGCGGGAACGCAAGAGCGAATTGGGCAGATTCACCCACTCCTCAATATTTTGTTCAGCCAAGATCGGCACTCCAGCTGGCACAGTGCCAACCAGAGGCACTGCCACCACCCCGGCCTGAACCTCGTTGCCAAATTCATCATGAAGCCGGATACCGCGCGCAGTCCCGTCCCGTTTGATAAACCCTTCTGCTTCCAAAGCGGCCAAGAGCTTGGCTACAGCATTTTTTGAAGCAAGCCCCAAGCCGCGAGCCATTTCTGAAACCGTAGGCGGAATGCTTTTATCCTGAATGGTTTTCTTGATAAAATCCAACAGATCTTTTTGTCTTTTAGTAATCATGATTCTATGGTAAACGCTCGTTCACCATATGTCAACCCCCCTTAGAAATGGCTAATTTATTACACTTTTAGCAGATTATCCACATTGATTTCTAAAAGGGTCAAGGGCTAGTTATCCACACTTCTTCGCTAAAGCTTCGAAGTGCACCGCACGGATTCGCTCAAAGCTACGAAACGCGGCCACAAATAAAATAACCCGCCGAATCGGCGGGTTATTAATTTACATTCTTAAGCTTCGTCAGTGGTTCCGCTATCAGCCGCGCCTTCGGCGACATTTTCCTCAGTGTCGTCACCGGCTGGCATAGTCGTATCATCTTGCATGATGATCATTTGTTTTTCTCCTTCCCCTTCATTTCAAGGAAAATCAAGGGAAATTAATGAAACTGCACTAACTATAAGTACTAAATTAATCCATGTCAAGGCCAGTCTGACTCGATAAGGCTTAGCGCCTGGTTAACAAAAATTTTATAATTTCCATGACTTGCTGCCAAACACTCTTCAAGATCGGAACAGAAGCCGGTAAAAGCACCACGAGCAAAATGAGATAAACAAGCTGGCGGCGCAACACTTTGTAAACTCCCACGACCAGCAAAACCGCAAGCGCCAGGGAAATCCAAGGGTGCAGTCTGTCCGGAAAATAGCTCAAAAACTGACTATATATATCGTAAAGACTCTGCAAAGAGAATTGACCCCACACAATTTTTTGCTTTAAAAATAACATTTGCTATTTAAAACCCATTATAATTATAACCCATAGCTCTTGCTCCCGTAAAAATTGTGAGGGGTAAGTTAGAGCCTGTTTAATAACTTCAGATTTGGCTAAAATGTCAGAATTTAGGCTGCAAACTTTTCAAAAGGCTCATCGATGCTCTGGCATTGCTTCCGCTTTTTTCAAAGTTTTCGCTCAAAATTCTGAACATTTTATCTCAAAAGCAAGTTTTTCAACAGGCTCTTAGTGTTTTTTGCTTTTCAAATGATTGAGCGCCACCATATGCGGATAATCAAGAATGTCCCGAATGAAACGATCGTTCATAAGCCGACGATATTCATATTCATCCTCTGACATTATCGCGTATGTGATTTCAAGACCCATGAGATCTTCTATTTCGGAAAGGATTGTGCCAAACCGACCCCTGCCGATGTCCTCGCCGACCACCAGCAGATCCACAGGCAGACTCGGTTGAAACGTGAAAATCCCTGACAGGACAACGAGCTTGGCATTGTTAAGTTTCCGGAAAAACCGTGAAACTATGTCCTCACGCTCCCGGATTTCATCTTGTAAAAGGTCACTAAGCTCTTGATAGAGCGGAAAGCGCGGATTGACGCGAAACAACCGCTGGCGATTTTTTAGCGCGATATTGACGACTTCGGCTCGAGCAAGCTCCCTAATGGTTTCACTGGCTACCGTGGCCGAGACTTCGATTGTTTTTTGTAATTCCTGCAAAGTAAAGCTCCGCTTGGGAAAAGCGAAAAACAGGCTCAAGAGTTTTCGTTTGGGCTTAGTGTGCAACAGTGTTTCAAGCATAGCTAAATTTTAACATACGCAGTATTTGCGGGCAATAATCAACTCCAGTATAATTTAGCTATAAACCCCGTTAGAAATCAATTGGCTATATGTCTGTCTCTGGATGAGCGGGGTGCACGTTATTAATTGCAACTTAAGTTTATGAAGATTTCTAACGGGGTGAAACCCGTGATCAAAGTCGGCCAGATTTTTCTCACCCACCCTCGCGATCAAAATTTCACATCTGTCTACGAAGAAACCTTTTCTAAGCAAGGCGGGGCAGTTTATCTGTTCGCGGTTATCGAGGTCGCGGAAACCGGGGAGAACGATTTTTCTGGACGCAAAGAGGAATGTCAAAAACTCGCTCGCGCCATGGTCAGCACTCTGAAACGCACTTATATAGCGCTTCCCGTGATCAATGAGGAAATCTTTGAAAAAGCCCTAGCATCCGTCAATGCCACCCTAGCGCGCCTTGCCAGCCGCGAGTTCGCTTACCTGTTGCCGCGCCTCAATGCGGCCATTGGTGTAGTGTTCGGCAATACTCTGTCACTCGCAGTTTGCGGCAACTCAATCGTTTATCTGAAACGACAAAATGAACTTACTCTGCTAAGCGAGGGACTAGCTTCTGACCAGGTGAGACCGACCAAGCTTTTTTCTAACTACTCAAGCGGCCGGCTCGCCCCTTGGGACCGCGTGCTCATGTCCAGCCGCGAACTCCTCAATTTTCTATCGTTAGAGCGGCTGCAGGAATTTTTGGCAGAGGAAACCTTGGAAGAGGCCTGCTCCGAAATCATAGATTCGCTCGGTGATATCAAAGACACCGGATTTGCCGCCTATGTTTTCGATGTGTCCCCGGTCCACACGATGGCGACTGCTAGAAAACCGCCTTTCCTTCCAGCTATATTCCGTTTCCCCAAAAACACGGTGCCTGCCGGCAAGATACAAAATTTTCTAAAGACAACCTGGGCTGGCGTTTTGACTGTGCTCGAATTATTGTGGCGAAGTCTCGTTTGGCTTGCCAATTTCATCGGTAATTTTTTCGCCGCTCTGAATCGCAAGCGCAGCGGCGGACGGTATCGATCAAAAAAATATCTGGTGACTGCCATTGTTTTGATCATTTTAATTTTTTTGGTCAGCCTGGCCTTTGGCGCTTGGCGTAGACATCGGACGAGTTCCGTACAAACACAAACCGAGATCACAAATCTCATCGAACAAAAACTATCCGAAGGGGAAGCCGCCCTGATTTACAACAATCAAAATCTGGCGGTCACGCTAGCGCCGGAAATAGAAACCTTGCTTCAAAAACTCGCGAGCGGCGCTGAAACTCGGCCGGATTTCGAAAAGCGACTCCAGGATCTAAAAAACAAAGTCAACAAAGAGTTCCACGTCGAGAATCCGACCGTACTCGCCACCCTTGAGAATACTCCTACGAACCTGATTCACTCCCCCAACGGTTTTTTGGCGTTTAACCGCAACTCCGGCCGGCTCGTGTTTTATGATTTCCGCACCGGCAGCACTCGGCAAATTTTTCAAAACCAAAACACTGGTAATCTAAGCTTCGGCCTGTACCTCGGCTCGGGAAACGGATTTGTGTTCTTGGGTAAAGATGGGAAATGGCAAAAATTGAACCCAGACAACGACACTCTGACTCTGTTCGAATCTGCTCCGACCGAAAATCCGGCCCCCTCTGACCTAGGACGCGCGAAAAGCCTTACTGTCCTTGGCGAAGATTCCAATGCCCGAATCTACATCCTGGATGCCAAAAACCGGCAGATCTGGCGGCTCAACGTGGATGACGCGGGGATAGCCGCGCCGCAGGCCTGGCTCAAAACCAATGCAGATTTTGAAAGCAGCCTGGCGATCGGCGCTGATAACTCTATCTACGTACTCTATCCGGGTAAACTCGACAAATATGCAAACGGTACGAAACAGAATCTAGCCATCTCCCCCATAGAGCCTCCAGCGCAGAATCTATCCGGTTTGTATGTCTCGCCTGATACCGCCTCAATCTACGTACCCGACCGTGAGCATTCCCGGATCATCGTACTCTCAAAACAAGGACAGCTCGAACGGCAAATCATTTCTACCAAATTCCGCGACCTCGCAGACATCTATGTGGATGAAAAAGCCGGCCTCCTATATGCGGCAGCCAGCTCGGAACTGTTGCAGATCAGTTTGAAATAAACATTGATCCCGGACACTTTCGGTAATCAAATGACCAAAAAAAAGAAAATCATCCTGGGCACTATCCTCGCGCTCGTCCTCGTAGCAGGCGGCGTGGCGATTTACACGACAGCCAGCGTTCCGGAGGACAAACAGCTCGCTGCCAATCCTTTCAATCAGGACCCGCATTCCTCAACCGGGTTTGGCACAGACTCGGCCAGAGTCGACAGTCAAATAACTCTCAAGATC
>JAHFJD010000010.1:0-9975 GCA_023246055.1 Candidatus Doudnabacteria bacterium | reverse complement strand
CAAGATCCCCGAAGGTCAAGCACAAGCCGTCTACGATTACTTGCGAAAGACATATGTTGAGTCGAACGATTTGCTGAACAAAAATTTTCCGAAACTACATTTGTCTGGCGAGCAGCGAACCGACATCAGCAATTTTACGGATGATTACTTTGATACCTCGAACCTCAATCTCTATGCGAATAACAACAGCGCCCGTCATCGCATTCGAATCAATACCACTGACCCGACGGATCCAAAAAGTGGTCGGGAGCTCGTGCAGATCAAAGTTACGCCACCGGGAGATTTCACAACGAGGACTGAAATCAAATTTGACACCCAAGCGCCCAAAAAGAGTGCGTCTCCAGCTAATCGCTACTACTCCTTGGTCAGCTTTGTGGCCGACAAGCAAAAAAATGATTTTGAGACAGCATTCAGCGACATTGGCTTGAACTCGAACAAGTTGCGCTATATTTTGACGAACGAGCAGCAGCGAAGCCGCGTGTATCTCGATTGGGATGGAGAAAATTTTCTATCGTTTTCGGTCGATGATGGCCGCTCCCATATCCTCTGGGCGAAAGCTCGGATCACCTCTGTCGACCTGGGCCTCGTCGAAAACGTCTACACTGCGGCCGATGAATCCAAACGCAAAACTCTCGGCGAGATCCGTAATTTGGTGTTACAAGATCTGCAAAACCATTTTCCCGAGCTCACCCAGACCACACAGGAAAAATACGGGATCTTGCTAGATCAGCTGACCGCGAAAATCCGCTGGATAAAGTGGCTCGTCAAATGGAAAATAATCTAGAAACAAAAACATCCCTGTAATTACAGAGATGTTTTTATAGTATAAATCTCAAATCCTATTTGAGCGCTACTTTTCCACCGGCTTCCTCGAGCTTCTTTTTTAGCTCCTCGGCTTCGGCTTTTGGCACGTTTTCTTTGATCGGTTTGGGCGCACCGTCCACGAGATCCTTGGCTTCTTTTAGTCCCTTGCCAGTCACCTCGCGCACCACTTTGATGACTGCAATCTTGTTCGAACCTGCTTCCGAAAGCTCGACTGTGAAATCAGTCTTTTCCTCGGCTGGGGCTGCTCCTGCCGCGGCTCCGGGGGCGCCGGCCATCATCATAGGCGCGGCTGCTGAAACCCCAAATTTATCCTCGAAAACTTTCACAAGCTCGGAGAGTTCCAAAGCAGAAAGCTTTTCTACTGACTCAACCAAACTTTTAAACTTTTCGGGAACTTCTTTGATTTGAGTTGCTGTATCTTCAGGCATTGTTTTCCTTTCGCTAAATTAAAAATTAAATTTCTAATTGACCTAATTGCACTAATTTCTAAATAAGCCCAAATTCCCAATAACCAATATCAACGGACCGTTCTTGGGGGAGTTCGGTTGGAGCTTGGACATTGTTTAGGTTAATTAGGTAATTAGAAATTAGATCAATTTACTTCTTGCATTTAGCACGTTTACGAGGCCTCTCGCTGGACCCGACAGCACTGTCACAAATCCGCGCAAAGGTCCTGCAATCACACCAACGAGCTGACCCAACAGTTCCTCTTTGCTAGGCAATGAAGCGAGAGCTTTTACTTGGGCGGCGTCTAATATTTTTCCGTCGAGAAAACCAGAGACAATCTTGAGTTTTTCATTCTTTTTTGAAAAATCCTGCAAAATCTTTGCAGCAGCCACCTCATCGGCTTCTGACAAGCTCACAGATATTGGCACTGTGAAATTGAAAAATTTATCATCGAGATTTGCCGCGCGTAAGGCTTTTTTTATAAGCGTAAGTTTGACGACTTTGTAACTGACCCCCTCTTTTTTCAGGGTTTGACGAAGACTCTGCGCGTCTTTTGCGGCCAGACCGGAAAAATCCGCGAACACTCCGGCTTTGGCGGTTTTGATCGCTTCAGTAAGATCCTTGACTATATCCTTTTTTTGCTGCCTATTTAACATCCCTCACCCTTTCTTAAATATGATTATTTAACGGTTCCGCGGCTCTACTACCTATCTCTCGCACCTTGAAAGGGTGAGGGATAAATAAAACTGCTTGATCCAAAGATAGCAGTTAAAATCTTGCTTCCTGCGCAGGCTTGTCCGCCTCTGGCGGAGCTTTTAACCTTAGAGCCTACGGTCTTTGGAGAATTTGATTGTACAGCTATTATAAAGCCGAATTTCAGGCCCGTCAAGGCCTATTACTCCATAACACTGCGGCTAGGCAAACCGAGTTTCCTCTCAATCCTTTGTAACCGTTTAATAATCAATGGATATTCTGCCCTCATCAACTGAATAAATCTCGCTTCATCATCAAGCATTGTCCAAATTGAATCAACCGTGCTCTTGATCTCGGCCTGTTCATCTTCTTTGGCCATTTCCATTCTGGTTAGCTTAATCAACGAATGGGTTTTGTCAAAACCCTTCTTCATTATTCGCGCCAATGCTTCTAAACTAATTTTTGCAGCTTTTTTGATCATCTATTTACTATATTGATATTAGTGTCGCCAATCCCGAGTGTCAATTTAAAAAACCTAAGCTTGTGCATTCAAGCTTTAAATTCTGGTATTTCAATAAAAATGACGTTGTTCAACTCGATCCCGCCCGATCAGTCTTTCTAATGACTCTTCCCAAACGTACTTCTCTTTTTCACCCGGATTTGGAATTTCTAGTTCCTCATCAGAAATACCTAAACCTTTACGAATATGACTTTGAGAAACATTGGCAACGCCACCAGAATATCCGTATCTATCACTTCTAACCCCGCTTGTAGCCACACCTTCCCACCACGAAACATTATCATAATTACTGCCAGTGCTGTAACTACTTTCCTTACCTAAATTTACCGGATTTTCGCTAGGCCAATCAACGCCAGTTGCCCCGCCCCTTTCTCGAGCGTAAATAATTGCGGGCGCATTTAACATTCTCATCTCTCTCGTAAAATCCAAACCAATTGGCATCCAAGAATTTAGAACAACATCAACATTAGCCTGTCCCACCCTTTTTTCGGCATAAACTTTTTCTTGTTCGTCACGAATACTTAAAACTCTTTGCTGATGAAATTCCCACCTTGAGTTATAAAAATCAGCAAGCACATCACGAATTTGCTCAATTGACGGCAAACTACCTGTCGTAATCCCGCTTTGTTCCAATATAATCCTAGCACGAGTGCCAAAAGCTCCTGATAACACTGATGAAATATCTGGGCCGGTTGTTCCTTCATCACCTTCACCCTCAAGACTGACAAGCAATGCCTTGATATGGGAAAGCTCCTCTTTACCGGTTTCAAGCATTTCGTGGCGCTTCTTCTCCAGTTCATTAAATTTATCTTTTTCGGCAGTCGTCAACTCTGGCCCAAACATTTCCAGTGCTTGATTGGAAGTACCGATTTCAAACTTTAAATTTCCTGTATCCGAAAAAGCTTCTTTGGCTTTGGTTACGGTTTCAGCATCGGGATCCATCACTGTAATTTCTAATTCTAAACCTTGATTTCTTGCTTCGTCAGCAATCAACTTTCCTAAAAAACCTGACCCCCCCCCGATATCCAGAACCTTAATCGGGCCTGTTCTTCCGCTTCGCTCATGCGCCAGTAGAGCTATTTTTACATACCGGCTAACATCGTATTTGCGGGGAATCCAGTAGTGTGTGGGTCCGCCTTCTGGATTTAAAAAGTCCCTAAAATTTTGAATGTTTTCGGGTCGCCTGACGGTATGTCTGTAAATTTCGACTTGTTCGCGCTGTCCAACTGTTCTCTCAATTTCTTTGTCTAGATCTAGCTCCCCAGCAACAATGTTGTGTGCTGTTCTCCAGCCAGCTTCTTTTGTAATTGTCTGCAACTCTAAAACGACATTTTTTTGGTCTTGAGGGGGAAATGAAAAAATCGCCCTCTCCAGTTTATCTCGCAGATCAGCATCTCTCCAAGAATCACTACCCTCTCCTATAAGGACAGCGGCAAGGTCTGCCAGCTGCTGACGCGCCGATTCACGATTTTCGCTGGATTTGAGATGTTCTGCAATTGCAGCCAGTTTTTCAGGATTGAGCTCCATATTTCGAAAAAAAAGTCCCAACTTTATCTCTCGCGCTTTTAATCTCTTGAAATCTTTGCGGTGAACGAGCAATACCGATCAGCCCGCGCACGCGAATACGCAAAGCCGCAGAAACCAAGCCGAGTTGCTCCAGTGACATGTTTTCACAAAGTGTCAACACTGTATTTCGTTTGGATTGGGCACAGACCCCGGGCAGATCCAAAAAATATTTTATACGGTTTAACAATTGTTCTTTGGTTGCTTTCATGTAGAGGTGGGTTTGAGATTGTGCAATATCACATTTGGGGCTTTTGACCAATCAAAATAATCCACGGAACTGTGACTATCCCAAAATTTCCGCTCTTCGTTTTCATTTTTGAATTTAGGGAGCTTTTTTAGATATTTCTTCATATGCGCTTATGATGAATAAAGTTCCGAGTGAGTACCGATCTTCGTAAATACGACCACATCATCATCTTTTTCTTCATAAAGAGCCCTATAGTCTCCTGTGATGTTTATGCTCCGCCATCCAGGATATGCTGCTGCGACAGAATGATTATTTAGGACCGGATGGAATTTGTCGTTCAAAAATAGTTCTACTCTCTCAAAAAACCGCTGTTGGATCTTCGGAGGTAATTTTCTGAACTTCTTCTTGAAGCTCTGATGTAATATCGCTTCCATTATTTCATAAGGAAGTTTTTCATTTCCTCAACAGTTTTAAAGGCTGGGGAAAGATTTTTTCCAGCTTTAATATCCTGGGAAATCTTTTCCAGCTCGCGGCGGGTTTTGACGTTCAGTTTTGGTCTTGCTACCAAATCCATCTCCAGCTCCCCCTTCACGTAAGCTTGGGTGGCAAACTTTAAGATGATAGCAAGAGGCAGTCCTTCGCGCCCTGCCTTTTTCATTGCCTGTTCTTTTAGCTTTTTATCAATTTTAAAAATCACTTGGGTGATCATACATTAAATTTGATTAATTCACTATATACTATATATCTATAATATAACTTAAATATATATTTGTCAACAATGCTTTTTCGACAACCTCTCCTATTTGCTTGATATCTTTTTCGTCCATAAATCTATAATAATTACTGCTATATGCAATGTCAATGAATCACCTACTCTTCTGATTTACTCTCTAAAAGCTTGATTATTCCAAATACCTGGCGCGGTTCCGCTTATGTTCCTGCAAAGTTTTGCCATAATGCGCGGTGCCATCCGGTTCGGTTAGAAAAAACAAATAATCAGTATCAGCGGGATGAAGCGCGGCGGAAATCGAATCTAGCGATGGGTTGCCGATCGGGGTCGGCGGCAGGCCGCGGTTTTGATAAGTGTTGTACGGGGATTGGATCTTGGTATCAGCGATCTCTGCTCGGGGATTGTTTTTTCCAGTTATATAGTTCACAGTCGCGTCAGATTCGAGCGCCATGCCGATCTTCAAACGGTTCATAAAAATTCCAGCCACAATCTTGCGCTCCTCGCTGATTTTTTCCAAATCCTGTGATGTGAGTTTTGTTCCAGTTTTGAAATTCCTTCCCACTTCACGCTCCATGATTGAAGCCAGTATGAGGACGTCATAAAATTTACGATTCTGCTGCTCTGCCGAAGAGATCATTTCCTCTGTCACCTTGCGACCAAAATTTTCTAACATTTTTCTGACAACAGCCTCTCCGCTTGAACCATCTTTGATGAGATAGGTATCCGGAAAAAGAAATCCTTCAAGACTCGCGCCCGCTGGCAGGGATTTCAAAAAAGAAAAATCCGCCACATAATCCGGCAACCCGGAGTTTTGCACTCGCGGCAGACCGGAAGCTTCGGTAAATTCTTCACGCTGCATGATTGTCAGGTTCTCGAGTCTCTGCGCTATATCATTGATGCCCCATCCTTCAATAACTGTAAACCGCAACCCGGAAGCCTTGACCTTGCCCTGGCTCAATATCTGGACAATCTCGGGAATGGTCAAGTTGCTATCGAGAATGTAAACACCAGCCTGCAGTTTGTCCTCCGCTCCCTTAAGGCGCAGATAAATCTGCATCACGAGTTTGTTTCTGACGAATTTTTCTGCCGCGAGCCGGTCCACAATCTCTCCGGCCCGTTCGCCCTTTTTTACCTCAAAATCCCGCGCTGCGCTCAATGTGGTGAGCGGCCGGTTCAACTTGATAGCCACAAATACGCTTCCCGCAGTCCCCACGAGGAGCGCAAAAATCAGCAGCCATTTGAGGATTGCAAACAAGTTCTTGACCATATTTCGATTATAACAACCCTTGCATTCCCTGCCAAACCTGCTAGAATATGAAGTCCTGTTGTTAAAACAGTACGGCCCTTTTCACCAATTTCTAGTTCTAGGAGGAACTATGACTGAAAGAAACAAATCTGCCCGCAGATTTGTGGCCAGACAGAGAAACCTGCCTGTGGATACCAAATCATTGGAGCAGCAATTTCTATCCCTGCACAAGGAGATGGAAAAAACCGCTCACCACCTGAAACGCGTTCCCCATGATTACAAAGCGCGCTGGCGGTTTGAGACTCTGCACACCCAACGCGCACGATGTTTTGACGAGCTTCGCGCACAGGATCACGTGCGGACCAACACTCTGATGAAAAATCTGAATTTGCGATACAGCCAACCCGAGGAGGTGGCCAGTGACAACACTCGCTAAATGGTATGAAATCGCGGCAGAAACAAATCTGCCGCTCGTGGATATTCCGGAGGATCCCGACGAGCTAGCTCTCGTCATCTCCATGAAAATGCACAACCCTTCCCAATGGCGGCTCGATATTGATGAATACCTGGAGATCTCTGGAAGCAAGGCCGCGGCCGCACTCTTGCGGCTCGCAGACGAAGGACTTGAAATCAACACTGACAACGAAGGCGGCTTGCTTAGCGCTGACTTGACTTTTCAAGTAGATTCAAACAAAGCCGCACGTGCCTCAAGATTCATCAACCGATCCAGAGTCTACGTGACCGGATTCTCCGACATTACCAAAGTGCCACCCGAGTTTGAGAGTCTGATCAAAAGCAAGCGAGACATCAAGCGGACAAAAAAAGGGTTCTTGAGAGCTCTAAACCTGACCCTGGACTCTGCCGGCGAAGCCAAGGAATACGCAGAGTACCTCAAATCGCAGGGACTGAAAGCCGAGATCCCGATGTTCAGCAACTCCTACCGTCTGACCAGATGCGAACCAGTCGCGGGCCAGCCAGGGCGATTCTGGCTCACCGCCAACCTGGCCCGCAAGATCACGATTCCCGGGAAAAAGAAGGACAGACAAATTTTGTCCATGATTGACGCAAAAAAAGGACTCCAGCAACTGCTCGCGAGCTTTCTGGCTCCGGAGGAATTGGTGGAAAACGTCACGGCCAATGAATGGCCGGGCATCTGCCAGGAAGTGGCCCAGCAAATCACCTCTCACCTCGGCCTGCTTGATTCCGAGCGGGTCGCCAGAGACAAGGTGGAGTTTCCCACAGTGGAAACAAGGGATCCCAAAGCCAGAATGCAGGAATACTTGAAAGCTGTGGATACCTTGGTTTCCGATTTACGGCCACTGGAGAGAAAAACTGCGCGGGAACTGAAACCCAAAAAATACGCGGCTGATGATCCCAAAGGTGCCACGCTCCGCATCTCGGATGAGCGCTGGAGCAGGCTCTTGCGCAACGCTGGCCCGCCCAAACCTCTGACCCTGTTTTACGTCAAAAGCAACACGGTGCGGATTTTCAGAGGTGAAGTGGGCCTTCCCACCGATGTTCCCAAAAATTCGCGCCACAGCCCGCCGGAACAATGGCGATCATATCGCCCCTGGGAAACACCATCCATGGCGATCCAGGGCCTCAAACAGAAATCCGGCCCCCACAAAGGCCGGCTCAAAGACGCAAATCCATCAGCGTCTGGCCCACGCGCCACGACCAAACTCACACAGTACTATGCGGCCATTGAGATGGACCTTGATGATCCGACAGTCAAGGAAGCATTCGCTCACAGGGATGAGAGCGGACGCGGCCGGAATCTCCCTCTCAATCTCTCGCCCGTGGCCCTGCACGAGGACAAACTCACCAAAAAACAGCGGCGCATCAATGCCGAGGATCTGATGTACGGGCTTGAATTTGATCGGCAACGGATCGAACCAGTCCTCAACTCTAGCAGGTACCGAATCCTGTGGGCCAGGAGGGTCCGCAGGGGCGACGATTTGTATTTGCAACTCACTCTCGGTATCCCGGTGCCGGATCTCGTAATGGCCCCGAACATCCTCGGGATCGCGTTTGGGCTGGACGCCAGCGCATATTGGTGCCTTCTGGACAGTGATGGCGAGGTTCGTGACCGAGGTAGAATCGCGCCCAACGAGCAGATGACCAGGTTTTTGGCCGAGAAGAAGCGGCTGGAAAATGAACAGAAAAAAGGGCGGTACATCGGCGGAAAAAAGTTCGACCGCAAGCTCGAGACTATTGCTCATCGCAACTGCGATCTACTGATCCAGATGTGCCACGAGCGCCAAGCGGATCTCGCAGTTGAAGACATTGCCTGGGTGCAAAAATCCAGCCCAGACAGCAAGCAGAATGTCCTGTTCACGGCTTTGAATTTCGGCCAAATTCCCAAAATTCTCAAATACAAAAGCCGATATTCAGGCAAAAGCGTGTGGCTTTGCTCGGGTTATGTGACGGGCCACACCTGCCCTTCTTGCGGCGCTCTATCTCGCGGGAAGGCTAAGGAAGGCGAGGAGCGTAAAACCTTCTGGAAAGATGGCAAGCTCCACTGCCGGACGTGCGGTTACGCAGGCGTTCCTGAGGGCGGCTACAAAGCCTTCGTCGCGGCCCAGAATCTGCACCGGCACCGCCTCGAAAAAAAACGAAAGGAGGCAAACACGCAATAACCCCACGGCTCCTGAAAAGTCAGAACGGCAACGTTCACTGGCTTTTCAGGAGCTTTTTCTTTGGCTACAATAAACCAATATGACAAAACCCCTGCCTATGCTCCAAAGCGAATGTTGGTGCGGCTCATGCCAGCAAAGCGCCAAAAATCTTATCGACGCCAAATGCCGCAACATGACCATGCTGCTGAAGCGGTATCTCGGCTACAGAAAAATCAAATTTCCTGATCAAGCGAAAATAATCGAAAAAAATATTCTCCTATTGAACAAAGAACGAACCGCATTGCAGTCTGCCAAACAACGCGCTGAAATAATGCTTGCGGAAGCCAGGGGTGCACGCGCCTACTGGACGAGTTTTGCTCTGCTCTCGCATTGCCCGACTGGTTGGCATCGGATACATCCCGGTGCCACTGATCCCTGGAACCAAGCCCTGAACATCGGTTACACCATGCTTGCAGATTTTCTCCGTCCCCTGATCACAAATTTTGGTTTCTCTCTCGAGATAGGGATTCTCCACGCGCCAGAGTCTGGCGATGAACCGCTTGTATACGATTTCGAAGAGTTGTTCCGCCAGCCGCTCGTCGATAGCTGCCTGCTACCGCTATTTGCGAGGACGAATGAGTATCGCTTCGACAAAAAAAGTATTCTTAACAAATTGAGACAATCCTTTGAGAAACCGATTCGCTATTCCAGTCAAAACATGAAGCCCCGAACCGTTGTGCAAAATGAATTGTATGCCTTTCGCCGAGCTCTTTCCGAGCAGGCGGCATACAAGCCTTACCGCCATTCTTGGGCGCATCGGACAAAATGAACAACATGCAGCAAGCTACAGGGTATCAGCCCTATACATAACCGTTGTTCATCCCCGCGAAGGCGGGGATCCAGCAATGCACAACCATCCGCTTCAAATCACGCAGCAAGCTTCGGGATATTAGACCCTTAGAAGGGAATAAAAAAATCCGTTCGCTGAAGTTTGATGTTCATTGAACGGAATTGATTGAGAGTGGTTTAGAGCTCCGCAGACTCCTCGCAATGACAGATTGAGCGATGTAACCACCCCTCCCTTTTCTTGAGTGGTTAGAGCTCTACCATCTCCTGGACTACCAATGAAAATTCTGATAACCA
>JAHFJD010000066.1 GCA_023246055.1 Candidatus Doudnabacteria bacterium | reverse complement strand
ATTTGGACGACTCCTTACCAGTGGCTGGAGTATTACAATACTGAACGGTTACATCTATCATTAGGTGATTTAACACCTAGGGAAAAACTAGAAAGTGTCATCGTTGACTGTTAACTATACAATGCTGGCGGCATAAAAAAACAGAGCAGAAACACGAAGTTCTGCCCTTGAAAAAGTAGTAAAGATGCTATGGCCTGGGTGTGAGCTGCCCAGGGGGTTTCACGGGCTCCACAGGAACCGGAACCTCCCTGATAACGGTCCGGATCTCGATCCGCTTGATGATCGGCACAGGCGTCAGATTGATGTTGTTAATCGTATTCCCAGTGCCGCAAAGGTGTTCTGTCTTTCCAATGAGCAAAAACACCCTTGCCTGACTGCCTTTCCACATGACCCGACCAACCTCCATGGGTATGCCATTCATCTCCTTGATGATGGCTTTGTCCTCGCCTTTCTTGATTCGAATCTCATCAAGACCAGCGACAGATATCCGGACCATGTCCTTGTCAGGATTTAAAAATTCAATCCCTATCTTGGCGCCGAGCGAGGCCGCTCCTGATTTCCAAGCTTGGGTGTTTCTGACAGACTTGGTGCTGAAAACATATGCGCCTCCAGCTCCTCCACCAACAGAAACTCCAGTCTCCCAGAGATTGTGCGGCAGAAACGGTCCCAGCAGCCGCGATTTCCAGCTAGCGTACGGCTCGATCCGCACATCTGGACAGCTAAGAACGGTGGGCGCTGGTGGAGGTACTTGCTGTGGAAGGACAGGCTTCGGTGGTGGAGCAAGCGGTGGAACCTGCTGCTTTGTGGGAGGCTGCAAACGCACCTCTTGTGATGGCGGCGGAGGCGGTGGTGGAGATACCACCTCTGTCACCACAACCGACTGGTAGGCCGGGTTGGCACAGTGCTCAAAAAACCAAACCCTAACCGTGTCTTTGACCTGAATCTGATAAGCATATGCGTCCTGCTTATCATCCGGGTCGTAGATTACCGGCGCATTGTAGTTCGAGGGCGGCACGCCGAAAATCATGTCGTCGAGCACCGTGCACGGGGGAATAGCCACCCGCACAAAATTGCCGGCATCTGCGTCCTCCATGATTTTTTTGATGTCCTCCATCGTGATGGGCCAGTCGCGCAGAGCAATCATGTACCAAATCGGGTTTTTGGCGACCCTCGGAACATCGATTACTCCTTGAATAGGTCTATCCACTGGCCTCAAACCGCGGACGCGCCAATGGAAGTGGTCAGGGTCGGGCGGTTCGGGACAATTGTTCGCGCTCCTGTGCGGAGTTGCGGACTTGATCTGCCCAAGAGCAAGTCCGGGCAGAAACAACACTCCCGCAAGAATCAATAATATTCGTTTCATGACGTGCTCCTTTACTGATTCCAGAGGTGGGCGAATGACCCATTCTCGTCGTGGTCGTATTTCGACCCCCTCTCTTTTTTTTCTAATTTGGCGGGAGTCGGCGTTTGGGCACTGGAGATTTTGGAACCTAGTTTTTGAGACGCAAAACTAAGGCCAGCACTGGCAGGCAGTCCGATGGGCAACGGCAAAAAATTCGTTGCCAAAGGTCCATAAGAGATAGCCACACTAGCAACTTTTCTCCAGATATTCGAGCCACTCCGCGATTCCCCGCTTTCAATTACTTGCGAGAGTCCAGCTGGCGCGCTCTCGATCACAGCAATTCCATCGAGCTCGGCGCAGGTTTCACCCATGGCATCGCGGAATATCGCAAATCTCTGGTGAGGCATCGCGCTGATAGCGGTCGCGATCTTGACGTGATTAGCATTCATCCACTGCGCTGCCTGCGCATCATTCTCACGAACATTTCGGGGATTGAGAAGGCTCTCCTTGTTTGCCACGAACAGCATTCCTTCCTGTTCAGGCTGCGGGTAGTTGAACACCCACTCTGAATATCGCACGCGCTCACAAGGTTTCCCCTGGGCGGCTAAGGTTTCAGCGAAAAAAAATCCGGACAGAAATACCATAACAATCTTTACGTTGAACATTTGTCCCTCCTGGGGAAAAATTTAAGTGCATGTCTTGCAAAAAACAATTAGCACAAGACCTCTTATTATGCCTAAAATACAAAAAAAGTCAACCCAGTAGTGAAATTTTATTTATTGGAGAAATAAAAAAGAGGGCAGGAATTCATTTATTGACTGATTCCATGCCCTTTTTAGAGTGTCGCATCTTCCAGCAAAAATTTTCTCAAAGGTTCGAAGATGACGGTCATGACCTTACGTCCTTGACTTGCCAGCCTCCATGCAGCACTCACGTTCGCCGCTGATGAGTTACCGACACTGATTCCATGCCGGAACAGGTGTTCTTGGGCTGCCTGCCAGTCATTTTCCGAATAGTGGATGATTCCGTCTATTCGGGCGATTGATTTAGCAGACAACAGCGGATTTATCTCATCGTAGTGCGGGCCAATCACCAGATGAGGCAACTGCGGCACTTGAATAAGCCGTATATTCTCTACCGGCGCGGGTATTGCATCACGAGGTATTTCTAATAGAGGCAGAATTTTGCTGAACAAGGGCGACAGCTCATGCTCTCCCACAAGAATGCGTGGAGCAGTTAGCCCTTTGGATTTGAACCAATCTTGGAGGGCTATCTGAACGCCTTCCAAAGTCGCACCAGCTCCAAGGCAGGAAACTGTGCAATCCAACGGGATTGAAGACACTGATTCAGCTATCTCCTTGCCGAAAACATATCCGACTTTGCCTCCATATTTCGCATGCCAGAGGCAAAACTTATCATGAGCAAATGCTTTGTCCTTCATGCGGTTTCGGAGAAAGTCATAAAACTCCCGTTCTCTTTTATGGTCGAACACTGCGCGGTGCTCCGGTTGGATTACTTCAAAGTTATCCGACCGCAGCAGTTCAATGATGTGTTTGGGAAAAAGATAAGACATAATGTACATTCCTCTCATTCCCAATCGTTCAGCGAAGAATTTAACCGCGCTGGCGGAGTTGAAGCTGCCGCCATCAATAAACGTCGTAACTTCAGGTTTCGGTATACGGCCTAGGAGAACACCTCGCAGGATCAGTCCTGCGACCACAAACTTCTTGTGGTTCGGAACTCCTGTGTTGAGGTCCATTCTCACAGCCCACACCTGGCCTTGTTTTGCAACTCCCAATATACCAGATAAATCTGTAATTATGGGGGTGTGCAAATCAAAAATTGCTCGGACAGCAGGAATCTGTACAGCTTTTTCATAACGCTGCCACAAATTTGCTGTCGTGTTTAGTAGTCCTGCTTCCCGCAAAACCCTTTGCAAATCATGAATAAGCATTGCATTTTACCCCCTTTCATTTGTAGTATGTAAATCATCGATATGGAAATCGATATATTACAATATGGAGTATTAAGGTCTTTGTCAAGACAATGTACAGTTAACACCATACGGTGACATTTGGGATAGTATACGGTTACACCTGTTAACTATTAAATCCAAATGTCATGAGAAGGCCAAAGTATCCCAGAGAAGAGCGAAACAAGTGGTA
>JAHFJD010000009.1:4631-31425 GCA_023246055.1 Candidatus Doudnabacteria bacterium | reverse complement strand
AAGCCTTCAACTGGCATGTTATTGAAATAGATGGCAACTATATTCGGCAGATTGTGGAGGCCTGCAACCAAGCTTATGGAATATATGAGAGACCAGTGATGATAATCGCTCATACTGTTCCGGGAAAAGGAGTGGATTTTATGGAGCAGGATTTTACCTGGCACGGCAAGCCGCCAAATGCTGAACAGGCCAAGAACGCTTTGCATCAATTGCGTACACTTGGCGGCAAGATAAGGAGCGAACATGAGTAACGAGACTCATAGTCACGGCCCAAGTTGGTATAAGCTGTTTATTGTTGCCATAGGCTCATTTTATATATTTTTGCTATTCATGGTTTCGCAGTGTTCATTTTCTGCGCACAATACAGAATCATTGTTTAACAGTGCGATGTGTGTCGTGTATGGGGTACTCACAATTCTGGGTTTCATACTAGGTAATTTTGTTTCGCTGATCGGACTCGAGCATGCTAAAAGAAAAGAAAAAAATGCCGGATTTTATTATATTTCAATCTCTATTTTTTTCGGTACGGCTCTCGCGGCGCTAGCGTATAAATTCATATGATCAATCCCCAAGCTAAGCTATCAAATCGATTATTCAAAGATACGATTGACCAGTTGCCCGCCCGCGATGGTTACGGGAAAGGACTCGTGGCCTTGGGAGAGCTAGATCCAAATGTTGTCGTGCTAACCGGTGACCTTTCTGAATCCACCCGTTCCAACTGGTTTGCGGAAAAATTTCCGACAAGGTTCATTGAGGTGGGCGTAGCCGAGCAAAACATGATGGGTATTGCCGCAGGTCTAGCGCTTTCGGGAAAGATCCCGTTCGTGTCATCCTATGCCACTTTCAACCCTGGACGCAATTGGGATCAGCTTCGCGTATCTGTTTGTTATTCTGCGGCAAACGTGAAGATCGCCGGGGCGCACGCTGGGATTTCTGTTGGTCCTGACGGAGCCACGCACCAGGCACTTGAAGATATTGCTATGACCCGCGTTTTGCCGGGTCTTGTAGTGATAGTGCCATGCGATGCCATAGAAGCGCAAAAAGCGACAATGTCTATTGCGCTTGATCTCAAAGGCCCTGCGTATATTCGATTTGGCCGGGAAAAAAGTCCTGTTTTTACGACAGATAAGACACCCTTCAAAATTGGCCGCGCAGAGGTGTTTCGCGAGGGTACCGATGTCGCTATCATCGGCAGTGGAATGCTCGTTTATAACGCACTGCAAGCAGCCCAGGAATTAAATAAAGAAGGTATTAGCTCCCTAGTAGTCAATAACCATACCATAAAACCCATTGACCGAAAAACCATTGTCGCAGCTGCCAAAAAATGCGGAGCAGTTGTGACAGTGGAAGAGCATCAAATCAATGGGGGTGCAGGATCTGCGGTTATGGAGGTTCTCGCAGAGGAATATCCTGTGCCAGTTGTTCGAGTTGGTATGCCGGACAGCTTCGGGCAATCCGGGCAGCCGTTAGAGCTTATCGAGCATTATGGCATGGGCAAAGACGCGATTATTAAAGCTGTGCTAAAGGTGATAAAACGAAAAAAACTTAGTTAGTTTTCTCAAAGCATCGTGGAGAAGAATACAGTGGCAGCTTTTTGTAAGACTTGCCATTTTATGTTATACTAATTTCGGATTCATTTACATAAATGAAACAAAAGTTTGAGCTTATTTCAATCGGAGACTGCACTGTCGATGCTTTTATCAAATTGCATAAAGCATCGGTGCATTGCGACCTGAACGAAAAAAATTGCCAAATTTGTTTGTCGTTTGCAGATAAAATACCGTACGAGAGCTTGGATGTTGTCCCAGCAGTAGGAAATGCTTCAAATGTCGCGGTGGGAACTGCCCGACTAGGTTTGAAATCTGCAATCTTTACCGCTATCGGCCGCGATTATTATGGCGAACAGATTTTAGGAGTTTATCGCAAAGAAAGAGTAGGCGCGGAATTTGTAAAAATCAATCCCGATGTCCCAACTAACTTTCATTTTGTGCTGATGTACCAGGCAGAGCGGACCATCCTCATCAAGCAAAACCACTATGATTATTTTCCTCTCGAGAGCGTCAAAGGCATTGAGTGGTTATATTTATCTTCGCTTGGCGGCAGTCGTCTGCCTCTACAAGCGCAGCTTGCTGGGTATATTCGAAAAAACCCCGGGATAAAACTGGGATTTAACCCTGCCACTTATGAAATGGATCCGCGCAACTCTAAACTGCGCGAGATTTACCGGCAGACACACGTGCTTTTCGTGAACCGCGAAGAAGCCCAGAAGATATTGAGAATAAAAAATACGGACGTGAAGCTGCTGTTCAAGGGTCTTCACAAACTCGGGGCCAAGATCATCCTCCTAACCGATGGCCCGGACGGATCCTATGTTTCGGACGGCGAGGAGCAATACTATGTTCCGATTTATCCTGATCCCAAGCCACCGATTTCCAGGACAGGCGCAGGTGATGCATCCTCGAGCGGTTTTATGGCCGCGCTGATACATGGGCTGACTCCGCTAGAAGCCGCATTGTGGGCGCCGATAAATTCCATGAACGTTGTTCAGCATGTGGGTGCGCAAACTGGCACACTGACTCGCCCGCAACTGTTAGGTTTGCTTAAAAAAGCTCCAAAAAACTATCGCCCGCGCAAGATTTAATTTCTAAAAATAAATAACTTATGTCCAAAATACGAGTTGCAATCAATGGCAAAGATTTTTCATTATTACTCTCCCCTGGCGAGGGGAGAGTGCCCCGAAGTGTATTCACGAACGGGGAGAGAGGTCAAACAGAATATGTCTAAGATCAGGGTCGCTATAAATGGTTTCGGTCGGATAGGCAGGAGCGCGTTCAAAATCGCGCTTGAGGATAAACATCTCGAGATTGCGGCTATCAATGACCTCACTGACGCTAAAACCCTAGCACATCTCCTGAAATACGATACGGCTTATGGAATCTATGAGGAAGATGTGAAATCTGAACCGGGATTTTTGATCGTGGGCAAGAAAACCATCCCAGTTCTTTCGGAAAAAGACCCCACAAAACTTCCTTGGAAAGATCTGAAAATTGACGTGGTCCTCGAATGCACTGGACTGTTTGTCAAAGATGGGGCGGCCAAGATGCATCTCGCTGCCGGGGCGAAACGCGTGATTGTGTCTGCGCCGACGCAGGGCACTGGCGGCATTCAAACTTATCTTTTGGGAGTGAATGATCTCAATTACGCAGATGACGGTGTTATCTCCAATGCGTCATGTACCACCAATTGCCTCGGTCCGGTGGCACAGGTGATCCTCGACAATTTTGGCATAAAAAAGGCTGTTATGACCACGATCCATAGCTATACTGCTGACCAGAATCTACAGGATGGCCCGCACAAAGATCTGCGAAGGGCCAGAGCCGCTGCCGCCAACATCGTGCCTACCACTACTGGCGCTGCTTTATCGGTTACGGAAGTCGTACCTGAACTCAAAGGAAAATTCGACGGACTTGCTATTCGCGTGCCGACCATCACGGGCTCGATTACTGACTTTACTTTTCTGGTGAATCGAAGAGTTTCAGCCGACGAAATTAACAATAAATTCAAGGAAGAGTCAAAAAAACCGCGCTATAAGGGAATCCTCGATGTGACCGATGAACCGCTGGTATCCTCTGATATCGTCGGCAACCCGCATTCCGCAATCGTAGACCTGTCACTTACAAAGGTTGTGGACGGCGATCTCGTCAAGGTGATGGCGTGGTATGACAATGAATGGGGTTATGCCAACCGCCTTGTCGAGCAGATTCATTTGATTGCGAAATAAATAATGGCGAGGAAAGGAACAAACTTACAAACTCGGGATAAAACCGTGCTATTGCTTACGGACTTCTTTATGCCGCTACGGCATATTTTACCGACCATTGAAGCACTTGTAAAAAACAGAAATAAATTGATAGTCGTGTCCTTCTTTGAGCAATCAAGTCTCGCCGTCGTAGCCGGCAAGATCGCTGAAACTTTGGGTCGGAAATTTATAGATTTGCCGCAGAGCTCTCCGCGACTCCCGGAATATGATATTCCCCATTTGTATTTTGTTCGAGACGCAGGATTACTCTCCAGACTGCCTGCGGGCGATATTGCTCTCGTGGAAAATCTAAATCTCTTAAGTGAAGCGGAAATGGCGGGGGTTGCGGGCAAAGCTCAAGTTTTTGTCAATGATGATTTTTCAGCGGATTCGAGTCGTGTTAAACTCCTGCAAAGGCAGCTCCCCGCAACATATGGTTTGCTCGCTGCTGCCATAAAAAGCAAGCTCAATCATTTTCGCAGCCAAAACCGAAAACCAATGGTGTTACTCTTGGGTGGTGTGACGCTTGAAGACAAAGAAGTTTTTATTGACAAGCTAATGGCCCGCGCAGATCACATCCTCGCGGGCGGCGAGGTTGCAAATCTGTTTTTAAGTCTCCGAGGTTATGAGATTGGGAAGTCTTCAGTTGGTAACAAAAACACAGAGAAGTTTGCCAAGCAATTCCTACGCGATTATGGCCACAAAATCAAATTACCTAAAGATATAATTGTGGCAGCGACTCCTGAAGGCCCGGCCTCCTGTAAAAATGTCGACCAAGTGCGTCCGAAAGACACGATCTGGGATATCGGCCCGCAGACCATATTGGAATTCAGTAAGTACATTAAGCTTGCCAAGACACTAGTTTGGTGCGGTGCGTTCGGGCGAGTAGAGATGCCGCGATTCCGGCACGGCACGTCAGCCCTACTGCGATTGGCGGCGTCCCGCACAGGTCTGCCTGACACGATATTTGCCGCGAGTGGACCCGCGGTACTCAAGCTCCTCGACAACGAAGAATTGTTTGATGATTTGGATCTCGTTCTACCGCGGAGCGCAACTTTGTTGCAGGCTTTGACGGATTAATTTATGCTAAAATTCAAACAAATTATTGTCCTAGTGCTTGATGGATTCGGGGTCGCCACGACATCAGAAGGCAATGCCATCACTGCCACCCCGACTCCAAATCTAAATTTTCTGATAAATAATTTTCCCACTTGCACCTTACAGGCGTCCGGACCGGCAGTGGGTCTGCCTTGGGGAGAGCGGGGTAATTCCGAGGTTGGGCATCTGAATCTCGGCGCTGGGAGGATTGTGAGTCAGGATTTGCTCCGAATCACCACCGCGATTAGCTCTGGTGATTTTTTTCAAAATCCTACTTTCACGGGCGCCCTGGAGCACGTTAAAAAGAACGGCTCACGGTTGCATCTCGTGGGACTGGTGTCAAACGGGGGCGTGCATAGCTCCGAAGAGCATTTGTACGCGCTTTTAGCGATGGCTGCGGATAATGGTGTAAAGGACGTGTTCGTGCATATGTTTACTGATGGACGAGATACTCCCCCAAAATCGGCGCAGGAGAGCCTCGATCGCTTGCAGCGCAAATTTTTTGAAACAGGCGTAGGGAAGATTGCCACCATCACTGGGCGGTTTTATGCTATGGATCGGGCAGGTCACTGGGAACTGACCCAGCAAACGTACCAAGCCATGGTGGCAGGAACTGGCAATTTCGCCACGAGCGCCCGCAGCGCGGTAATCGGTTATTACGAAAGACAAATTTTTGATGAGACTTTGCCCCCAACGGTAATCACGGACAGCCAAGGCGAGCCGCTAGGCAAGATCCAAGACAATGATTCCGTGATATTTTTCAATTTTCGTCCCGACCGGATTCTCCAATTAGCCCAGTCTTTTCTCATGTTGCACTTTGACAAATTTCCAACAGGGCAGAAGCCCGCGATGCGAAATATGTACTTTGTCACCATGACTGAATATGCAAAAAATTTACCGTCCTTAATCGCATTCTCACCAGTCAAAATCAACAAAGGTCTAAGTGAACTCGTGAGCATGCAAGGGTGGCCTCAATTTCATGTGGCAGAAAGCGAGAAATATGCGCATGTCACCTCCTTTTTTAACGGCGGCTGGGAAGATCCCTGGCCGCTCGAAGAGCACGAAATAATAACTTCGCCTGCCTCCTACAAACAACGTTATGCTGATGTGCCAGAGATGAGTGTTCGGGGCGTTACAGAAAGGATTATCGCAAAACTAAACAGCGGTATGGCTTTTGTACTCGCAAATTTTGCCAATGCTGACATGGTGGGGCATACGGGCATCAAAGACGCTTGTATTCACGCTGTTGCCGCCGTAGATGAGTGCATTGGGCAGATAACCAAAGTGGCGGGAGCACGCGGTGCTTGTTTCATTATTACAGCGGATCATGGAAATATCGAACAAATCATTGACCCAATAACTGGAATGATCGACACGGAGCACTCGCTCAATCCGGTCCCGCTCATCGTCGCCGGTCATGGTCTCGAGCTCGGGAAGTCACGCGCGACAGGGTATGCAGGCCTCGCCGCTCTGGTCCCGGACGGCGTGTTGTCTGACCTGTCTCCAACCGTGGTTGAGCTCTACGGCCTTTCGAAGCCTCGAGAAATGACCGCAGTCTCTCTTGTTCCAACGCTTATGAGACAAATATGAAAAAATTATGGAAAATTCGAAGCGAGATACCAAACGAATCAGTGCTGGGGTCGCTTTTTTCTGCAAGGCAGCTCGCGCGCGAAGAAGACATAAAACAGTTCCTTGATCCCGAGTACAGCGATCACCATGATCCGTATCTACTAAAAGATATGCGTTCTGCCGTGACTCGGATCGAGAAAGCAATTCTCAAGCAGGAGCAAATTACTGTATATGCTGATTATGATGCTGATGCAGTAACGGCCGCTGCCGTGCTGCTCCGGTTTTTTGCCGCTATGGGGTATGCCAAAGCAAACTATTACATTCCTGATCGTTTTACTGAAGGCTATGGCATGAACGCGGAGGCCGTACAAACGCTTTTTGAACAGGGCACGAAACTCATAATCACTGTGGACTGCGGTATAAATGCTTTCGAGTCAGCGCACCGGGCAAGCGAGCTGGGCATAGACGTTATCATTACTGATCATCACCAGTTGACACCTGATCCTTCACTCGTGGGCGCGGTGGGAATACCAACTGCAGTTGCTGTAGTCAACCCACATCGGCGCGATGATAATTATCCATTTAAACACTTGACTGGCGTCGGCGTTGCTTTTAAGCTCGTCCAAGCCCTTGTTCCCATCCTACATTCTACAAGCTACAAGCTACAAGCTGGCTTTGAAAAGTGGTTCCTAGATCTTGTGGCCATTGGCACTGTGGCGGATTGTCAAAGCCTTTTGGGTGAGAATCGCATCCTCGTAAAATGGGGGCTCTACGTGCTCGCTAAAACACGTTGGATTGGACTTAAGAAGCTTATGAAACTTGCAGGCATTGCGAAATCCGAAATGGATACATACCACATCGGTTTTGTGATCGCGCCACGCATCAACGCTGCTGGGCGCATGGAACATGCTGATACAGCTTTGCGTCTACTTCTGACAGACGATGAAATGGAGGCCGAGACATTAGCTCAAAAATTAGAAGCCCTCAACCAAGCTCGGCAAATGCAAACCGAACGTATCTTGTCAGAAGCGCGCGAGCAGGTTATGCTCTATTCCAATCACAAAATTCTATTGGCTGCCGGAGAAGGTTGGCACAAGGGAATTGTTGGGCTCGTGGCCGGAAAACTCACTGAGGAATTTGCGCGCCCGGTTCTGGTCCTTGAAAAGTCAGCAGAAGAAGCGACTGGCTCGGCGCGCAGCGTGGGCAGCTTCAATATCATGGAAGCCATCAGTCAGAGCAAAGATATCCTGGTGCGCTATGGCGGTCATCCGCAAGCCGCTGGGTTTACTCTTCGCACGGAGCATATCGAGACGTTTCGCAAAAATCTTCTAGATTATGCAGAGGATTCCCTTTCCGAAGACGACCTCTCGCCAGTGCTATACTATGATGCCGAGATCAATCTCTCCCAGGTCACAGACGAGTTCGTGGAATTCATCGCTCGTTTTGAACCTACGGGCATCGGCAATCCAAAACCCAGATTTAAGATTTCAGATTTGATAGTTAAAAGTGTCAAAGCCCTAGGAAACGAGGGTAAGCATTTGCGGATTAATGTGAACCATAGTTCCCCTTCTCGTGAGGAGGCTGGCCCGCCTGAGCCGTTCGGGCGGGGGATGGGGGAGGTAATGGGCTGCATCGGTTTCAACCTTGGGTATTGGGCTGACAAATTGAAGGCAAATGATCGAATCGATATCATCTGCGAACCGCAATGGAACGAATGGAACGGAGAGCGCAAAATCCAGCTAAAAATTGTAGATTTACAAATTTCGACCTCTCTCGCCGGAGGCGCGAGAGGCAGTCCTGGGAAGGGATGGGGAGAGATCGCGATATGAAATTTGTTATTTATACTGACGGGGGGGCGCGGGGCAATCCGGGACCAGCAGGGATCGGTGTGGTAATTCAAACCGTGGACAAAAAAGTCCTAAAAAAAATTGACAAATATCTGGGCGCAGATAAGACCAACAATCAAGCAGAATATACTGCTGTGATTGAGGCGTTGCAAGCTGCGAGAGAGCTCGGCGGTACGCATTTAGAATTTAGAATGGATTCGGAACTCGCGGTCCGGCAACTTAATCATGTTTACAAAGTAAAAAACAAGGATTTGCAAGAGTTATTTATTCAAGTAAAGAACCTGCAGACCGAATTTTCACATGTGACCTTCACCCACATCCCCCGCGCGCAAAACACAGCTGCCGATAAATTGGTGAATGAAGCCATAGATAGAAATATATCATCAAGTAGCCACTGAGCGACTCGTCAGACACTGTACAATTCGCGCGAATTGTACAGTGTAAAGTCGGGAAATCTGGCGCTGGAATCAGCGAATTTGAAACAAGTGAAGGGTTTGTCCGTCGAGAACGGCGAGAGTGTTTCCTAAATCGTTCACGATAATTTTTTTCGGATCTGTGACTCTTAGTAGCGTGTAAACATTTGGCTGGCCGGACCCATCAACTTCAATCGCCTTTATTTCCTGCCCCTCAATCCAAAAGGCATATCCGGTTGACTGATGATATACAGGGGATGCGATAGCCGTGGTGGAGCGAACCAGTAATTGATTGGATGCGCTCGAAAGGGGATTGTATATCCAGAACTCGTGTTCATTCCCATAGGCCAGTAAATCTCCGGCCTCGTCCCAATATGCGTCATTGACCCCGCTGCGGATTTTGGTTAAATTTTGATTTACCTCGTTAGAAAATCCGTCCTTTCCAAGCGGTGGTGCCACTTCCAGTTCTCTAACTGGGTTTACTTCATAAAGATTAGTATCAAGCAGCACGTAGATCTGGTTTTGAGGCGAGACTATGATCTTGGCGCTATTGAATTCCGGTATAAGTGTCATTGTTTTTGCGCCGTTGTTTGACCTCTGATAGTATAACACTGATTCGCCAGACGCGAGCCGTGATATAAAATAGAGATCATTGCCTGCCTTGCTAAATGACAACACATCTTTAGCTAACACGGTCGAGGTAGCCGACCCGACCTCCACGAGATTGCTTCGAGCGTTGATTCCTAGAACAGTTTCTCGGCCGTGCCCGAAATCTGCATGTGCGAGACTGGGAAACGGCTTGGCTTGAGCTCCAGAAACAAACCAGAGCGTGCCGTGAGAGCTGAGTAGAAATTCTATCCGGTCAACTTGCATTCTGGAATTGATTATCTCTGCGCCATTGAAGGCCGTCGTGGTCGAGGCAACAGATACTGGATTTTCCAATCCAAACCCAAGGCGGTAAATCTGATGGCCAGAATCGCTTAGATAGAAAATTGAATTGGCGCTGCTGTAGATCCCATTTATCGACTGTTGGTTCCGTATTTCCGAGGGACTTTTGCGAAACAATGCTATTGACGCGTTTTGTTTTGGCAAGAACGTGACTTGGCTCGGGAGGATGCTAAAGCGCTTTTGCCACGGAAAATAATCGTCCTTCGAGATTTCCACGAAATAATCTCCGGGCTGCACGAAACGTTTTGTCAGGGGAGTTTTGAGCGCTGCCTGGCCTTTGATTTTGACCTCTGCGCCGCGAGGCTCCGTTTTTATGACCAATGTGCCGCTTGATACCAGGCGATTCGTCTGGAAATCAAAACTGTACCCTTGAGCTATGAAAATGATCACAGGCCCGGCCAGTACAAATACGACCAGTCCCGAGAGAATAAGCGCGATTCTTTTACGGAGGGTCATGATTCTCTAATGTTATCAGGAAATGCTATAATTTCCCAGTATCCCTATATTTGATAACCTTAATAAATGAGCAGATTTATAGTTAATGGCGGACAGGAACTTTCCGGCGCCGTGGGTGTTAGCGGGTCAAAAAACGCTGCGCTGGCCGTGCTCGCTGCCACAATACTCTCTGAAAGCCGATGTGAGATAGACAATGTACCGGATATTCTTGATGTGCGCAGTTTCTTGAAAATTCTGGAAATTTTTGGCGCTCGAATAAATTTTTCGGACCATCGCGTGAATGTGGATGCTACGGATTTGCGAAGTGTGTCTGTGCCTCGCGATTTAGCACAGCGCTTACGAGGTTCGATTTTGACTGCTGGTCCGATGCTCGCTCGTTTCGGCCGCGCAGCTATGGTGCAACCCGGAGGCGATGCTATCGGACAGCGCCCGATAGACGTGCACCTTGATGGATTTCGCAAGCTCGGAGGCAGGATCACAGAGAAAGAGCAGATCGAAATCGAAGGAAAACTCACAGGAACGCGGGTAGTCTTGCCTGTAACATCTGTTACAGGCACGGAAAATCTCATCATGGCCGCAACTGCGGCCCAAGGTACTACCGAAATAAGGATGGCAGCCACCGAGCCCCACGTTCAGGATCTTTGTCATTTTCTTGTAGCAATGGGGGCTGTGATAGACGGAATCGGCACGCCAATTCTTCGAATATCAGGTCCGAGCAAGCTTCATGGCGCCCAATATCGGATTTGCTCTGACGAGATCGAGGCAGTAACGTTTTGCGCTGCGGCTGCCGCCACAAAGGGAGAGATGACCATAACTGGGGTTGATCTCGCCCATTTGGATGCCCCGCTTGCTCTGTTGGAACGAATGAATGTGGTATTCACCGCCGCAGGGAATATGATTCACATCTTGAAGCCAAAACGTCCCTATCGCGGTGTGAAAATTACCACTGGGGTTTACCCGCAACTCCTCACTGATGAACAGCCGCTCTTTGGGGTTTTGGCGACCCAAGTTGTTGGCGACACGACGATTCACGATTGGATATACGAAGGCCGACAGGGTTATCTTTTGGCTTTGAAACAAATGGGGGCCGAGGTGACGTTTGGGGATAAAAACCACGCAACCATAAGCGGTCCCACCGACCTCCACGGCACGGAAATTCGGACGCCCGACCTGCGAGCTGGAGCATCGATTTTGATTGGTAGTCTGGTTGCACGCGGTCGGAGCGTAATTTATAATGCAGAGATAATTGATCGCGGTTACGAGAAGCTCGATGAGAGATTGAATAGTCTCGGCGCGAGGATCGAGAGAGTTGATTAGCAACCTAGTTTATGCCTTTTTTTACACGAAAATTGGGGATTGACCTTGGAACGGCAAACACATTAGTGTTTCTCCCTGGCAAGGGCATTGTCATCAATGAGCCGACCGTGGTCGCTATCAGCACGGAAGATAACGTGGTTTTGGCAGTGGGCAATGAAGCCAAGGAAATGCTCGGTCGTACTCCGGAGACCATAATAGCACACCGACCCATGAAAGATGGTGTGATTGCCGATTATCGAGTCACGAAAGCCATGCTCAAATATTTTATTACCAAAGCCATTGGCAATGTCTGGTTTTTTCGGCCAGAGGTCATGATTTCCGTGCCTGGCGGGATTACTTCCACCGAAAAGCGAGCCGTCGTGGACGCCGCCCAAACCGCGGGTGCAAAAGCCGCATTCGTTATCAAGGAAACCGTGGCTGCTGCTATTGGCGCCGGGATTGATATTTCCACGCCTTCGGGAAACTTGGTGATCGACATTGGCGGCGGGACCACCGATGTGGCTGTGCTCTCTCTCGGTGGGATCGTTACCTCGACCTCGGTGCGCATGGCTGGCAACAAAATGGACGCAGCAATCGCCGAGTATATCCGAAAGAAACACGGCCTGGCAGTGGGGGATCGGACGGCTGAGGCCATTAAGAAAGAAATCGGTTCAGCATTGCCGCTTGAAGATGAAATTGAGCTGGAGATTCGCGGGCGCGATATGGTGCTTGGCTTGCCGAAAACTATAGTTGTACGGACCAATGAAGTGGTCGAAGCGATCCAAGAACCATTGCGGGAGATCGTGCTGGCAGTCCGTTCTGTTCTACAAGAAACTCCCCCAGAACTTGCTGCAGATGTTATCGACAAAGGCATGATTCTCACGGGCGGCGGAGCCTTATTACGGAACCTTGACCGTTTATTGGCCCAAGCCACTGGGGTGCCTTGTTATGTAGCTGACAACCCGGAGCTTTGCGTGGCAAAAGGGACCGGAGTCGCGTTGGAAAATTTAGAAACTTACAAGCGAAGTATTTTGGCAACGAAGTAAAAAGTTAAGGGGGACAGATGAGTATTGAATTCGCTCTTCGCGCAATCGCGATGGGGGTTGTTGCTGGCCTGATCGGTTGGGTTTATTGTCCGTAGGCGTCTCAGCGGGATCACCTGTGTCCCTAATTACCAGGGGTATGAAGTTAAAATGTGCTGCATTTGTTCTGATTAGCTTTTAAGTGATCTGTATGTCTCAATTACTGTGGATAGTAAATTTCAACTGGTTGATTACTATACAAATCCGCAACAAAAACGGCAAACACAACAAAGATGGGTAGAGATGCAAGCGCATTTCAAAACTTGCGCTTCTTGTTACAATTTCGGCGGGCCCAAGATTCTTTTTCAGTCAGCCGTTGAGAAGAAGCACGTAGGACTGCTGGTCCCTGCTTCAGTCCGTGATGAGATTGAAAAGGTGGCCGCCGAACAGGGCATGACAATAGACCAAGTCATCGCCGCGATCTTGGACCAGTGGCGCAAAAATCGGTATCCGAAAAACTAGAGCAATGATTTCGGTATTTAGCCTGGGCTTCGGCACGGGCTTTTTTGTTGTTTAGAGCTGAAGTATAATTACAATTATGATCCTTGGTATAGATGCATCGCAAGCAAATAGGAAAACTCGCTCTGGCACGGAGTGGTATGCTTGGCATATAATTCAGCAATTCAAGAAGCTGCTCGGGGATAGGAAGGATTTAAGAGTCAGATTGTACATCCGCGATTCATTGCGATCTGATCTTGCGAATAATTTACCAGTTAATTTCGAGGTGCGAGTTTTGAAATGGCGGCTCCGGTATTTTTGGGGTCAAGTTCGGCTGTCAATTGAGATGCTTTTACACCCGCCCGATATTCTGTTCTGCCCAGCCCATACTTTACCATTCATTTGTCCAAAAACTGGTTCAACCTCTCCCCCAGTAGTAGAACCTGTCCAGTTCACTACGGGGCAAGCCTTAGTCCCTCCCCACGCCTGGGGAGGGAAACTTGGAAAAGGAAAAACCTTCACAACGCTTCATGACGTAGGATTTGAAGACTACCCCGAGCTCTACGACAAGCTATCCCTTTGGTATCATAAATGGGCGGCCAGAAAGGCTGTAAGAAACTCGACACACATTTTTACTGTATCCAAATTTTCTAAAGAACGAATCATAGAAAACCTCGACTGTGCTCCAGATCGCATTTCAGTCACATATTTGGGAATAGACAAAAACTACACGATCGACAAACTTTTGTCTAGTTTAGAGAAATACGGATTGGTCAATGGGGAGTATTTGCTGTTTATGGGTCGGCTGGAGCCAAAAAAGAATATTGTTAACATGGTCAAGGCTTATGAAATAGCAGGCGTGCAAGAACCTCTCGTACTTGCCGGGCAAAAGATTTATACAACTGAACTCGATGATTATCTAGAGAAAAAACCTGGGTTGAAGGCAAAAATCCGTTTCCTAGGCTATATTGAAGAGGATGATAAACGTGCTCTGTATGTTGGAGCAACGATGTTTCTCTTTCCAACCCTTTACGAAGGGTTTGGCTTGCCGATTCTAGAAGCACAAGCAGCTGGAACCCCAGTTATTACCTCAAACACTGCGAGTAATCCAGAGATCGCCGGAGAAGGAGCAATGTTAGTCAATCCTGACAGCCCGCACGAGATTGCCGAGGCGATAGTGAAGCTGATGAATGAGAATGATTTACGTGAGGAGAAAATTCGGTTAGGATATGAGAATGTGAAACGATTTAGGTGGGAGGAGACTGCGAGAGCAACGTGGAAAATATTATCGAAGTAAAAAATTTAAAGAAAACTTACATATCGCGCGGCCACGTGACCGAGGCCCTGCGAGGGATTAGCTTTGCCGTGAAAAAGGGCGAGATCTTCGGGATCCTCGGGGTGAACGGTGCCGGTAAATCCACCACACTCAATATCACGATTGGCCTGCTCACTCCCAGCAGCGGCACAGTCCGGATTTTTGGAAAAAATTTTTTTCAACACGAGAGTGAGCTCAAAAACCAAATGAATATCGCAACCGCGTATGCTGATCTGGCAGGCAATCTCACGGTTTACCGCAATTTGAAGATCTACGCGCTGATGTACAATGTTCCCAATTACAAGAAAAAAATCGCAGATTTGCTGGAGTCCTTTGGCATATCACACCTGGCTGACAAATGGGTTGGGGATCTTTCGGCTGGAGAGAAAACACGGGTTAATCTCTGTAAGAGTTTGATCAATGATCCCGAGCTTCTGCTTCTTGATGAACCGACCGCCAGCCTTGACCCCTCAATCGCATCTCACGTTCGGCGTTTGATTTTGAAACTGCAAAAGGACCGGAACATGACAGTAGTTTTTACTTCGCACAATATGCCGGAAGTGGAAGAGATGTGCGATCGCGTCGCGTTACTGCATAAAGGAAAGGTTTATATGGTAGACACGCCGGACAGTCTTGTAAAGATTCACACAGCGCCAGACCTGGAAGAAGTCTTTATCAGATTGGCGAAAGGAGAACTCGAGGAATGATAGCGCCACGCCGAATAAAAGCTTACATGCTCCGACACGTTTTCGAGATTTGGGCGACGGTTGACAGGAAATTTGACATTATTTTTTGGCCGACTATTGATTTGCTCATCTTCGGTTTTCTTTCGGTCCATATCCAAAAAATATCGGTCCAAGCCGGAGCCGCAGGCGCGATAATCGGCGGATTGATCCTTTGGACTCTGGTTTTCAGCATTCAGCGCGATATTTCCGTCTCTGTCCTGGAGGACGCCTGGACCCGGAACCTCTATAATTTGTTTTCCACTCCGCTGCATGCTGCAGAGGTGCTGATTGGCTTGGTGCTGCTAGCCATCTGCAAAGCGATCATTACGATTACGTTCGTGACTCTGCTGGCCTGGGGTTTATTTGATTTCAATTTGTTTTCTATCGGTCCCTCGATTTTTTTCTATATCTTCAATATTTTTGTGTTTGGCTGGGCGTTCGGATGTATGACGGTTTCCCTGATTTTTCGATTCGGATTGCGGTTGCAAATTTTTGCTTGGTCGATGATTGCCGTTCTCTATCCCATTAGCGGGGTATTTTATCCTCTCTCCACGCTTCCGGCGGTCTTAGCGGATATTGCCAGGCTTCTGCCGTTGAGTTATATTTTTGAAGGTCTGCGGGGCGCCATAGCAAACCAGCAGAGCCTGAATGCCGGAGATATGTCCATGATTGTTGTCCTGAATGCCATTTACCTGTCACTGGGAATTTGGGCATTTATCACTGGATTCCGCAGCGCAAAAAATCGCGGTTGGTTTATTCATCCTTCTTGAATTTGTGGTATAATTAGACTCATGGATTTCCAAAAAACTATTGGTCATGAGAAACAAAAACAGCTGTTTGCCAGGGCTCATGAGAGAGGGCAGCTTGGACATGCGTATGCCCTGGTCGGCGAGGAAGGTATCGGCAAGACGACTTTTGCGCGAGAAATAGCCCTTTTGCTCGGGGCTGATCCAATTCTCGATATGTTCGTCCTGGGGGAGACTGGCTCCATCGCTGTGAACGAGGCTAGAAACCTGCAGAGCCTGTTAGCTTTGACCCCGGCGGGTCAAGTCAAAGTGGCAATCATCCAAGGTAATGTACTGGACAGCGAAGCCGCAAACGCGCTACTGAAAACATTGGAAGAACCACCTGCTCGTTCGATTCTGTTTTTAATAGCATCAAACTTTTACAGGCTTTTGCCAACCATTGCCTCACGAGTGCAAAAAATCGTTTTTGGGCGGGTGACTAATGAACAATTGAGACTAGCTCTCTCGCGGTTCAAAATGGAAGACGCTCGAACAGAGGAAATCGTCCGATTGTCAAACGGTCGCATTGGCGTAGCATTGCGCCTAGCCGCAGACAATGGTTTTTTTGAGTTCAATCGGAGATGCCTTGCTAATTATCGAAGTTTGGATTTGCCGTTGCTTTCGGACCGCCTAAAAATTGCAGAACAGATTTCTACACTAGAGATTTTGGAGATGAAATATTTCTTGCGCAGTGCCCTACAAACTTTTGTAACTGAACCACAGTCACCTAATCATGGCAGGAAACTTTTCACAGCGCTCCAAGATATCGAGTCTAATGTAAACGTGAAGCTGGCGATGGATAATCTCTTTTTATGAGCCCCGTTAGAAATCAAACTCATACAGTGATCAACATGAATAGAATCCATAACTCAAGAATTTCTAACGGGGTGAGAAAAATTCCTTTACTCCTTATTCCAATAATCTTTACAGCCCAGTCCTGTAACATCCTTACGGGTGGCGGTAACCAAGGCAGCGGCAGTGTTGGAGTATTTTTGAGCGTAGATAGCGGGGACACCTGGCATCCGGGCAAGGGCAATCAAAAACTCCAGATTGGCAGCGCAGCGATTTCGAAGCTTTACGTCCAGGACGACAATCCCAAAAATTTGGTGGCTGCGTCCATAAATAGCGGAGTTTTGGCGTCCGCTGATTATGGCGAAAATTGGGCAGTACTTCTCACCGGTTTCGCGGCATATGACGTGTTTATCAACCCGTTTAACAGCCAAGAGATCTTCGCAGGCGGGGCCAAGGGAAAACTCGCCGCGATTTATAAGAGCCCAGATCGGGGGGGAACATGGATCCAGGTCTACAATGAGCCAAGCGGTGAAAGCGTAGTTACGAGCCTCGCCTTCGATCCAAGTAATGCCAAGATTATGTATGCTGGCCTTTCAACAGGAACACTACTCAAAAGCGCTGATGGCGGAGATACTTGGCGCAAACTTTTTGCTTTCAAGGATGGCATAAAGGATATAGGAGTCGCGTACAGCGTGGTTTATGCTCTCAATGCTAAAACCGGTCTCCATAGATCTCAAGATAGGGGTCTGACATGGACAGATGTCAAAATAGATAAGACAGCGAAGACTTTTAACGATTTATTTATTGATCGTCAAAATAGCTCGGTAGTATATATAGGTAGCGATGCTGGGCTTTTTCGCACTACTGATGGTGGGAACACATGGAGCAACTTGCCTTTACCAGCGTCCCTCAAAGTTAGTAATGTCACAATAGTCAGGGCCCACTCATATGAGCGAAGTGTGATATTTGCAGGTGTACGGTCAACTGTATATCGTAGTGATGACAACGGATCTACTTGGCGAACCATACAGCTCTCAACAAATCGAGTACTCGCGGACATCGCCGTGGATCCGCAAGAACCTAATCGTTTATATGCTGGCCTACGGTTATGACTGAAAATTATGAACAACAATTCGAAGATTCTATAACACACCTCAGAATCGAACTCTCAAAGCTCCGAACGGGTCGGGCCAATCCAAGCCTCATCGAGGGGATTAAGGTTGATTATTACGGTACTCCCACTGATCTCAATGCGCTGGGCTCGATCACTGTCCCGGAGCCCCGCCAGCTGCTCGTGCAAACTTGGGACAAGAACGCTCTAGCACCTGCCGAAAAAGCGATTCGGGAGGCAGGTTTGGGTTTAAATCCTACGAATGAGGGAGATAAGCTGCGTGTCACCATCCCAGAGCTTACGGAAGAACGGCGTCGTGATTTGTTAAAAATCGTGGGCAAGGAAGCAGAAAACGTCAAAATCAAAATCCGCACGATCCGAGAAGAAACAGTCAAGTATCTGAAGAAACAAGAAGAGGCCGGAAAAATTTCGGAAGATGAAAAGTTTCGCAGGCAGCAGGAACTTCAGAAATCCGTGGATGAGTACAATGCCAAGATCAAAGAGATCGCAGATGCCAAGGAAGCGGAGATGATGAAAATATGAAACAAGCAGCAAGCTGTAAGCAGCAAGCATGATCGCTCTAACCATAATTGCGTTTATATTTATCCTCGGACTTCTTGTGTTTGTGCATGAGCTGGGACATTTTGTTATGGCTAAACGGGCGGGCATGAAGATTGAGGAGTTTGGATTTGGTTTTCCGCCTCGAATGGTGGGTGTGCGGCATGGCGAAACCATGTACTCTATCAACTGGATCCCGCTCGGAGGTTTTGTGAAAATCCTTGGAGAAGATGGGGTGTCGAGCGACCCGCGAGCCTTCGCGAACGGATCGTTTACTAGGAGACTACTAGTGTTGTTTGCTGGAGTGGGTATGAATTTTGTCTTAGGATGGTTATTGCTGTTTATAGGATTTGCGCTTGTCGGGACTCCTATTGAGATTGAAGAGGGCGCCAATGTAGGCAATGCCACTCTCTCGGAAACCAAATTGAGCATTATCGGGGTTGAACCCTCCTCGCCTGCGGAAAGGGCTGGACTAAAAGCAGGTGATGTGATTTTGTCGGTTGATGGCCAAAGGTTCACTGATATAGACTCGCTAATAAGGTACACAAAATCGCGAGCCGGGAATGACGTAATTTATCAGCTTCAACGCGGAAAAGATGTGTTTTCTCGGGCTGCCACACCGCGAATCAATCCTCCTGCCGGGGGAGGGGCAGTCGGATTTGCTCCGGCCCTCATCGCTGTTGCGAAGTATCCAGTGCTCGATTCCTTGAAACTTTCCGTAGTGTCCTTTTACTACAGATTCACCGGGATATTCCTTGCTTTTGGAACGCTCTTAAGCACATTGTTTTCTACGGGCAAGATTTCCGCTGGACTGTCAGGACCGGTTGGGATTGCAGTGCTCACCAAAGATTTCCTGAAACTGGGCCTAGTTTATCTCATTCAATTCACAGCTGTGCTGTCAATCAACCTGGGAGTCATCAATGCCTTTCCCTTCCCAGCGCTAGACGGCGGAAGGATTTTATTTTTGATAATTGAGAAAATTCGCGGCGCAAAGAGTCTAAAAATCGAGCGCCACGCGAATGTTATCGGTTTTCTCCTGCTCATGCTCCTCATGGTGGCGATCACTTACCGTGACATCGGCCGGTATTCTGAGCAATTTAAGCGCTTATTTGAACGAATATTGTAACTAGTATGCGTCAATCACAATTGTTTACCAAAACTCTCAAAAATATCTCAGCCGATGAGCAGAGTGTGAATGCGAAGCTTCTCACTCGCGCCGGCTTTATTCACAAAGAAATGGCAGGTGTGTATGCATACTTGCCTTTGGGGCTGCGGGTCATCGAAAAAATTAAACAGATTGTTCGTGAGGAAATGAATGCGATCGGCGGCCAAGAGCTACTCATGACTAGCCTACAACGCAAGGAATTGTGGGCAAAGACCGACAGATGGGATGATAAAAACGTTGATGTTTGGTTTAAATCCAGATTGAAAACGGGCGCAGATGTTGGATTAGCCTGGTCACACGAAGAACCGATTACGGACATGATGCTTAACTACATCAGCAGTTACAGAGATCTGCCCGCATATGTTTATCAATTTCAAACAAAGTTGCGTAACGAGCTCCGTGCAAAGAGTGGAATCCTTCGCGGAAAAGAATTCCTGATGAAAGATCTTTATTCTTATAGCTTGAGTGCTGAGGCGCATGAAGAATTCTACAAAAAAGCTATCGATGCTTATTTAAGGATCTTTGGCGGGGTTGGTCTCGGTAAAGACACTTTTTTGACATTCGCTTCAGGAGGCGCATTTACCCAATTTAGCCACGAATTTCAAACATTGCTCGACGAAGGGGAAGATGTGATTTATCTAGATAGGAGCAAAAAAATAGCGATAAACAAGGAAGTATTAAGTGACAAAGCGCTTGAACAATTAGATTTAAAGCGGAAGGAATTGGAAGAGGTTCGAGCCTCGGAAACAGGCAATATTTTTAATTTTGGCACTGCGAAGTCCGAGCAAATGGGCTTATATTACATTGACGAAAAAGGAAAAAAAATGCCGGTCGTTCTAGGTTCGTACGGAATTGGAATCACTAGAGTTATGGGGGTTATTGTGGAAAAATTTCACGATGATAAGGGCATCATTTGGCCGGAGAGCGTCGCACCGTTTCAGGTGCACCTATTAGAGTTGAGTCCTACTCCCTCACCTCAGTCCTCTCCCACAAGGGGAGAGGAAGTATATCGTGCTTTACGAGACGAAGAGATTGAGGTATTATATGATGACAGAGACCTTACAGCAGGAGAAAAATTTGCAGATGCAGACCTCATCGGCATTCCTTGGAGAGCGGTGGTGTCAAAAAAGACCGGAGACAGAGTCGAAATAAAGCGGCGCAGTGAGAGCGAATCAAAGTTAGTCGACTTGAAAGAACTAATCAAGGAATTGAGTTAGAGTCCAAGTACCAAGTCCCAAACTTCAAACAAGTTCCAAAAAAAATCAAAATCCAAACGAAAAGTTTTGATAATTGGAATTTGAGATTTGTTTGGGATTTGAAATTTGTGATTTGGAATTTTATTTGCCATGGCCATTTCAGACAAAATTTTCGGAAAATTTTCCAAGGATATCGGGATTGATCTCGGCACTGCTAACACGCTCGTGTATGTACGCGGAAAAGGGATAGTCATCAACGAGCCGTCAGTTGTGGCGATCAACACCAAAACCAAGCAAATTCTGGCCATTGGCAACGAAGCCAAGCGCATGGTTGGTAAAACTCCCGCCCACATCGTGGCGACCCGTCCCCTTGTAGACGGGGTAATTTCCGATTTTGAAGTCACGGAACAAATGCTGCGCTATTTCATCGATAAAGTCCACCAGCAGGTGTTTAATTTTTTATCCCGGCCCCAAGTCGTAATCGGCATTCCCTCGGGAGTCACAGAAGTGGAAAAACGGGCGGTACAGGATGCGACCCTCAACGCCGGGGCGCGAGCAGCTTATCTCATTGAAGAGCCGATGGCTGCCGCGATCGGCTCGAGACTCCCTGTTCAGGATGCATCCGGCTCAATGATTGTGGATATCGGCGGCGGTACAGCAGAAATCGCTGTCATCTCCCTCGGGGGCATAGTGGTATCAAAAAGCCTCCGAGTTGCGGGGGATGAAATGAACGATAACATCATCCAATTTGCGCGCGACGAGTTTAGTTTGCTTCTCGGCGAGCGAACCGCAGAAGAGGTAAAGATCAAGGTCGGCTCGGCTTTTCCGCTTAAAGACCGCTTGGAAACAAAGATGCGCGGACGTGATCTCGTCACTGGCCTGCCTAAAGAGGTCGGCGTGAATGACGAGCAAATCAGGATTGCTCTTTCCCGCTCGGTTCGCACCATAGTCAATGCCATCAGGCAGACGATCGAAGAAACACCACCGGAACTCGTTGCTGACATCATGCAGCGCGGTATCATCTTGGCGGGCGGCGGCGCGCTTTTGCGCGGCATTGAAAATTTGATAGCCCACGAAACCATGATGCCGGTTCACATCACTGATGATCCGCTTACAGCAGTGGTGCGGGGCGCTGGCATAGTCCTCGAAGATCTTGATTCCCTAAAAGAAATCCTGGTCCTCACCGAGTTTGAGCAAGTACCCCGATAGCTTTACGAATTACCTGCCCGCAATCGCTGACGCTCAGGCGTCTGGCAGGCGGGCGAATCTTTACGAATATGCGAATGGGAAACAATTTCGCCTCTAGCACAATCGCATTCGGGGTACTGATAATGCTTATATTCCTCAACGGGTTTGGAATTCTATCGCCGATTCTCGATTATGGTAGAGTCTCCGTGAATTTTTTGGAAGTACCACTTGTTTCAAGCTTGAAATGGGGACGCGATTGGAGCAAGGCCTTTTTCGAGATACACGATTTGGTAAAACAAAACGATTTATTGTCAAAGCAAATTGAGGCCTTGAATACGGAACTCGCGCGGCGTGAACGAGCTCTTGAGGAAAATCGGATTTTGAGGGAAGCATTGGGATTTCAAGGAAGTACCAAATATGAACTCGTCCCTGGCGAGGTATTGAATTATGATTTTTTAAATATCAATGAAAGAGTCATTCTGAATCGTGGTGAACGCGATGGCGTCAAGGCAGGAGATAATGTGATCGTTTCCGGTGGCACTCTCGTTGGGATTGTGTCCGAGGTATCTCAACAAACTAGTTTTTTAGAATTGATAACATCGTCAGGGCAGGCAGCAAACGCCAGAACTGCCAATGGTAAAGCGACCGGTATCGTGAGAGGAGAACATGGACTTGGCCTTGTCTTCGACCAAGTATCTCTGTCGGAGACTCTGAGCGCTGATGATCGTGTCGTGACCTCTGGCCTTGGCGGAAAGTTTTTGCCTGATTTGTATATCGGTAAAATTGGAGAGGTAAAGATACGATCTACTGATTTATTTCAGGTTGCAACTGTGATCCCAGCGGTCTCATACCGGAATTTACAATTTGTGTTTATAATAAAAAATCCCTAGACTAATGCGCAAAAATGTATATCTTCTAGTTGGAGTGTTCGTGTTTTTTTGGCTGGAGACTGGCTTCCGCAAGGTTTTTCCCGGAAGCCACCTTGTACCGCAATTTATCCTGGTATTTGTGGCGGTCTTTGCCGTGCACCATGATCTAAAGGGAGCTCTGCAAATCGGCATGTTCGGGGGATTTTTAGCAGAACTCTTCTCCACGCTCTATTTTGGAACTGCCATATCAACAATGCTGGTTGCCGCGTTTTTCGCGTATTTTTTGACGCGGAACGCAACTTTGAAAACCTTGTATGTTTCTAAGGGATGGATTGTCTTACTTATTGTTACAGCCGCTATTCCATTTTGGGTATTTTTTTATAACTCTGCGGCCTCGTCCTTAAATTTGATAATTCATTCGGGGCTCAGAGCCTTCTATTCGTGGGGATTGCTTACGCAGGCTCTCGGAAATTTGACAGTGTTTTTCCCGATTCAGGCTTTAATTAATCGCGTTTTTCATGAGTAGAAGAAAGCCGTTCGCGTCGGAAAACCAAAGTAAGGACTACGAATTTTTAGGTAACGTGCCAGGTCCGGTAATTGATTTCGAGGAGAGTTTTGCAGACATAGGAAGCCGTTCGCGCCTCGAGCAAATGCGAGAGCTTGGTTCGTACCCCAGATTTGTACTCATTGTGGGCTTTGCGATTTTTATGCTGCTCGCCGGCCGGCTTTATGAGCTGACTATTAGGGAGCACGAACAAATGAGGGCGATTGCCGAAGGCAACCGCTTGCGAATTGAATATTTAAATGCGCCGCGCGGCACGATTTTTGATCGAAATAGAGAGATACTGGCAACGAGCAAGCCTGCCGCTGAGCTCGTGCTGCTGCCACTTGATCTGCCAAGCAATTCATCGGAGCGAGACGCGGTTATTGGCAAAGTCGCATCAATAGTTAACATATCGCAAGAAGAGATAATTTCGCTTATCCCTGATTCACGAGTTCCTGTCTTTGAATCCGTGCTGGTTCGCCAAACACTCACTCGGGATCAAGCGCTGGTTTTGCAAGAACGCGAGGGGGAACTGCCTGGATTTCGAGTCTCCAGTACGCCTATACGCGATTACAAACACAGTCCCGAGGCATATTCGCATCTCCTGGGTTACGTTGGCAAACTCAACGCGAAAGAGTATGAGCAAATGGCTCGCGAAGGATACTTGTATAACGACACGACAGGAAAAACTGGACTCGAGCAAAGCTATGAACCATATTTGCGAGGCAAGTTTGGGGAACGCCAGGTAGAAGTTGACGCGCGTGGTACAGTTGAGAAAATTTTTGGATCAACAGAACCACTCGCGGGAAGTGACATTGTATTAAACATTGATGCCGGCCTCCAGGACGAGCTGTATTCGAATCTCACCGCCCGCCTCCGCGGACTCGGCCGCCGCAAAGCCGCTGCCATGGCAATGGAACCTAGCACCGGTCGCATGCTGGCATTCATCAGCCTTCCTGGTTTTAATAATAATCAGTTTGCGGAAGGCATTACAACTGAAGATTACGCAAGACTTGCTTATGACCGTGATCAGCCGCTATTTAACAGGGCAATCTCTGGTGTTTACCCGCCTGGGTCAACAGTAAAACCGATGGTGGCTATCGCCGCGCTCGAGGAAAAGATCATCACGCCGGAAACAACTATAAAAGATGAAGGAGCGATTGTCGTCAAAAATATCTACGGTGGCCCTGACTCGGTTTTTATCGGATATGGCCGTCGCGCGCTTGGGGTACTGAGCATTCGGAAAGCGATTGCAGTGTCCTCGGATATATTCTTTTATATCGTTGGGGGGGGATTTGGCCCCGCCAAGATAAAGGGTCTGGGTATCGATTTGCTTGCAAAGTATTACCGTATGTTTAAACTAGATGAAATATTGGGCATTGATATTGCAGGCGAGCAAGCAGGTTTAGTACCTGATCCGGAATGGAAACAGAAATATTTTTCTGGAGATGAATACTCGTCAAAATGGTATCTTGGCGACACGTATCATGTGTCCATCGGTCAGGGAGATCTTCTGGCCTCTCCTTTACACGTTTTGTCCTGGACCTCTGCTATAGCAAATGGTGGAAAACTATTTCGACCATTTATCGTTGATCACGTTGAGTCAGGAGGGGTGCTGATTAAACAAAAGAAGCCGGAAATGATTGGTGAGATAACAGCAAACGAGGCCAATATTCGTGTCGTCCAAGAAGGTATGCGTGAAGCGGTTCTATCTGGCACAGCAACCTCTCTGCAGAGATTGCCTATTTCGTCTGCTGCTAAAACCGGAACAGCGCAATTTGACGCGAAAAACGCGGCACGCTCCCATGCCTGGTTTACAGCGTATGCCCCTTTTGAGAATCCACAAATTGCCATTACTGTGCTCATAGAGGACGGTGGCGAAGGTGGCGTAAACGCCATGCCCGTCGTCAGAGACACCCTCAATTGGTGGGCAAGTAACAGATTAAACAAATTCACAGTTTATTGACAGGTTATAAACAGATAAGATATTTTGCCCGTAAATAAGCAAATAAAATCCCAAATTGACTTATTAAAGGTAGATAGTAGAATTGTGATGTGGGGGATATCTCTTTGAAAACGTAGACTTTAGGGTCGTAGAAATGCAGCCCGCCAGCTATCTGATCAATTGTAGGCGCGAAGAATCGTCATCTTGGGGCAACTCAAGGAACGAGGCCAGCATAAAGTAACGTTTTTGATAGGATATTCTCCACGCAAGAAAATGGGATTCGGTGTCAAGCACGGGATCCTTTTTTCAATTGAGTGAAACAATCTTGCCGAGACCGTCCGAGAACCCTATTTTCTGTCATCCTCGCGCAGGCGGGGATCCAGAAATTATTAGAAATTATCTCAAAACTACTTTTTCTGTCATTCCGGCCTTGAGCCGGAATCCAGAAATAGCTTAGTTGACTGGATTCCTCCGCCTTAGGCGGACGGAAATGACAAAAGGGGGTGAAATTCAATTTTGAGATAGGTTGTAGATTATCAAGGCTTTTACAATGAACTGGAATCCCGTCCCCCGTTCGTGGTCGAGGGCAAGCTTCACGGGAATGACAGCTTGCGGACGGTCTCATGCCAGTACTCGGGCGAAATGAGGTAAGGGGAGGGAGATAGTTTAACTGAGCTGTTTTGTGTTAGAATGTGGTCTATGATACAGGTTGTTGATGGAAAAAAAATAGCTGAAGAAATACTATCTGGTTTAAAAATCGAGATTCAGAATTTGGGATTTATACCGAAGTTAGTTGTAATCCTGGTTGGACAAAATCCGGCGTCTTTGTCGTATATCAAAACTAAGCAGAAAATGGCTGAAAATATCGGGATAGCTGTTGGGCTCAAAAATTATTCCGAAGACATTTCTCAAACTGCTCTGGAAACCGAAATCAGAAGCTTGAACTCTGATCCTCTGGTCAACGGGATAATTGTGCAGTTGCCGCTGCCTGCTCAATTCGACCGAAACGGGGTGCTAAATGCGGTGGAACCAAGACTCGATGTTGATTGTCTGACAGCTACAAATATTGCAAGGCTTGCCGCCGCCAAACCCTTGTACCTGCCACCAGCCGCGGCAGCTGTAATGGCCATCTTGGAACATTATAAAATTGATCTAAAACACAAGAGCATTTTGCTTGTGGGCTCCGGGGATCTCATCGGCAAACCTCTGGCCGCGATTTTGAAAAATAAAAACATCTCCTTCAAAATAGCAAATCGTGAAACACCTGACCTCGGGCGAATCACCGCAGAGTCTGACATTATTGTAACCGGGGTCGGTAAGCCCGGGCTGATCACTGGCAATATGGTAAAGGCAGGGGCTGTGGTCATAGATGCTGGCACCACAGGTTCTGAAAATGGACAGATATTGGGAGATGTTGCTGTGCAGAGTGTATTGGAAAAAGTTGCGCTTCTCGCTCCTGTACCGGGAGGAGTCGGTCCAGTCACTGTGGCAATGCTGCTTGCCAACCTGGTCCATTCTGCCAAATTTAGCCACTAAGCACTGCAAATATTTTTAAGGCGGGGGTCCGTGTCTAGTCATTTAGAAATGTAACTTTAGCAGGGATTCGTTGAGTCATTGAAAATGTAACTTTAGCCTGCTCCTTTCTTTGGGTTAAT
>JAHFJD010000009.1:0-4621 GCA_023246055.1 Candidatus Doudnabacteria bacterium | reverse complement strand
CCCTTGGGTTACATTTTATATGACTAAATTCGGGGGTCTTGCCAAGTTTCAAAGGAAGTGCTAGACTCTGATTTCTAAGTATTTGGAGGAATGATAAACTTTGCGAGATCGTGGGAGGGAAGGAAACACGGATGTTGACAGCGCGCCAGGAGGCCGGGGCTCATAACCCAGGATCTTGGATTGGGCGGGACAACGAACATGAAGTTGGAAAGCCCTTTATAATGTCTCGAGTAGGACGACATTCTGATGCGGCTAATACGAAGCCCAAACACCTCCCACGCAAAAATCTCAAGACAGCAGGCCGCTGTCTCTTTTTGATTTTGATTTGTAAAACCTATAGCTTTGGTTTAGTATTAAGAATCAATTGCATTATAGGAACTGCGGCCGAAGAGCTTAATCTGTCTTTGCGAGAAGGCTTGGCGACGAGGCAATCGGCACGTTTGACAAAGGTATAATGTTTTGAGATAATGGTAATACCTAAGTATTAAGTATTACTATAAATTTATGACATACCAAACAACAGTGACGCGAAAAGGTCAGATCACCATTCCGAAGGAATTTCGGGACCGCTTGGGTTTAGATCGGATCAGGCGGGTGACCGTAGAGATGAAACCAGCCGGAGACGGTCTGCAAGTCAAGCCAGCGCTGAATTTTTTGGAAGTAGCGAGAAAGATAAAGATTAGAAGGAGACTTGATCCAGTGAAAGCCCGTGCTTTTATGGAAAAACATTATGAAAGGGCCTAGATATTTTATTGATTCCAATATATTTCTGCGGATTATCGCCAAGGATAGCCAAGTCAAGCTTCGAGAATGTGAAACCCTAGTCATTAAAATCTCGCAAAACAAAATAAATGCCAGCACTTCAAGTCTAGTTCTTACTGAAGTGGTTTGGACCTGCCTGAAAGGATATAAACTAATGCGAAATGAGGTAAAAGAAGTCATAAAAAGCATTACCGGTATCAAAAATTTGCGGTTTGAGGACAAGATGAAAGTCTCAACCGCCGCAGAGATGTTTGATAAGCATAATATTAAATTCGCCGACTGCCTCATTGCCTCACATCCCAAGATGGTTCAAGGCGATATGATAATCGTCTCTTATGATCGAGATTTTGATAAACTGGGAATAAAACGTCTAGAACCAGCGGAGGTGATTTGATGGACCCATCGCGAATTCGCAATTTTTGTATAATCGCCCATATTGACCATGGCAAGAGTACTTTGGCTGATCGCCTTTTGGAAATCACCGGAACCGTGGAAAAACGCAAGATGAAAGAGCAACTCCTTGATACCATGGATCTCGAGCGGGAACGAGGGATCACCATTAAATTGCAACCTGTAAGAATGACTTACAGGTTACAGCATACTACTTACGAGCTTAATTTGATTGACACTCCTGGGCACGTAGATTTTGCCTATGAAGTCTCCCGGTCGCTAGCCGCCTGCGAAGGCGCGATTCTTGTGGTGGATGCCACTCAAGGCATCCAGGCCCAGACTCTGGCTAACGTGAAACTCGCCGAGGAGCATAATCTGAAGCTCATCCCCGTGATAAACAAAATCGATCTGCCGAACGCTTCCCCGGAAGACGTCGCAGACGAGGTCAAGAAGGCGTTTGGATTTACAGATGAGGAAATCATTTTTGCCTCTGGTAAAACTGGGGAAGGTGTCGACAAGATACTGGAAGCAATTATCAAGCGCATTTCCTCGCCCAAAGGGAGTAAGGATGCTGATCTGCAAGCGCTAATTTTTGATTCCAAATATGATAAGCACCAAGGTGTGGTTGCGTACGTGCGAGTCATGAATGGCTCTATAAAGGCGAATGAAAAGATTAAATTTATCAATTCCCGAGCAGAAGCTTCGGCGATTGGAGTTGGATATTTTACCCCAGAGCTTAAAGACTTGGGATATCTAGAAACAGGTCAGGTAGGTTATATTATCACCGGTCTTCGTGAAGTTAGTAGGGCCAGAGTGGGGGACACCATTACACTCTCAAACCACCCGGCTGCTTCTGCACTTCCCGGGTATAAAGAGATCAAACCCATGGTCTTTGCTTCAATTTTTCCAGAGACTGGCGACGATTATCCGGTGCTGCGCGATGCTATGGACAAACTTAAACTCAATGACGCGTCTCTGTCATACGAACCGGAAAGTATCCCGAGTCTGGGGTTTGGGTTTCGCACCGGTTTCTTGGGACTTCTGCATATGGATATTGTGCGGGAGCGTCTCACTCGTGAGTTCAATCTGGACCTCGTTCTTACAGCGCCATCTGTGGCTTATGTGGTTCGCACGCACGACCGCAAGGAATCGACTATTTACAATCCCGCGGGTCTGCCCGATCCCGCCCATATCGATATACTTCTCGAGCCCTGGATTACCCTCGACATCATCGTCCCGGAGCGGTATCTGGGTGGGGTGATAGGTCTTGTCACAGGGCGCCGCGGGGTTTACAGAGATACTTCTTACCTTGGGCCGGGACGGCTCAACTTGCATTTCGAAATCCCTCTCGCAAATGTAATCACTGATTTTTATGACAAACTGAAAAGCCTATCGTCGGGTTACGCTTCCATGAATTATGATTTCCTAGAATATCGTCCCGGAGACCTCGTGAAACTCGAGATTCTGGTCGCAAGCGACAAGGTTGACGCGCTCGCGACAATCATCCACCGCAGTTTGGCCGAGACAGAAGGGCGGCGGATTGTTGAAAAATTGAAAGAACTGCTTCCAAAGCGGCAGTTCGCTGTGGCTCTCCAGGCAGCTATCGGTGGCAAGATCATTGCTCGTGAAACCCTTGCAGCCATGCGCAAGGATGTGACCGCGGGTCTCTACGGGGGCGATGTGTCTCGGAAATTGAAGGTTCTAAAGAAACAAAAGAAAGGTAAATTGAGGCTCAAGACCCACGGTCGAGTCGATATCCCTCACGAAGCTTTTATTACCCTGATGAAGCGGTAATCAGAGCTATAACGACTGCAAAATAGGCAAGATAGTGAAAAATATCATGCCTACAATCATGATAACTGCTATGATTAGAGAGATTCGCTGTATGAGCTTTCGGTTCCGAAACATTAACTGTATTTTATGCTCATCGCGCTTCTGAAGTCAAAATTCGGGATCCTGGCCACGTTGATATTACTCATGGTGATGATATTTTTTTTGGCTCGTGAGACATACAAAAAATACATGATCGACAGGGAGGTGGAGAAGCTGCAAGCGGAAATTGCTTCAGTTGAGGAAAAAAACAAAGAAATTCTTGAACTAATAAATTACTACAAAACCACAGAATACAAGGAGCGGCAGGCTCGCTCTATTCTGGGGCTTGCGAAACCTGGAGAGTTCGTTGTGGTTCTGCGGCCAAAACCCGAAGGGCAAAACACACCGGAGCAGCCTGAAAAGGAGAGCAGTAATTTCAAGCAGTGGTGGAGCTATTTCTTCAAATGATTTACAAGATCCCAATCGCAGTACTCGCGATAATAGTTACAGTGATCGTGGTTTTTGGTGTTGCCATCTATGGGTTTGGTGTTGACAATGACGCCACTAGAAGTTTTAACAGTATCTTCCCAATTTTTCCAGCAGCAATAGTGGAAGGTCAGCTCATCACTCTCGCCGATATCGACCAGAGACTTTCCATGTATGAGCGAGCTGTTGCTTTCCAGTCCAAAGATGCAGCGTTCGATCGATCGCAAATAAAGAAAGAAATTTTGAACTCCTTAATCGAACAAAAGATCATTGTCGATCTGCTTAGCAAGCGCAAGATCAACCAAATGAACCCCAGCCTTGACGAATACTCGGAGTACATCATAGGAAGCTTCAAAAACAACCCGGAGCAGGTGTTTGGGCTGTCAGATAACAGTTTTCGAGATCTGATTATTGAATCTGATCTCGCTTCAAAAGTCCTCCATGTAGCGCTTCTGTCAGAGTCACGAAATTCACCGGAATATACTCGAGCAGCATCCCTAAAGCAACTCCTTGATAAAGGGTTGGATTTTGCCGAAGCCGCGAAGGATTATAGTGAGGATGAGAACAGCAAATTTTTGGGTGGGGATCTGGGTTTTAATACTCGAGCGCAACTCGATCCGTGGCTTCGGGGTGCAGCCTTGGCTCTCACCCCCAGCAGCACAAGTGATGTGGTTATTTCGCCGGACGGTTATCATATTTTACGCCTTGTGAGGCGTGACCCAGGACCGCCAGAACGACTTGAGCTGCAGCATATCCTCATTCGCGGTTTTGATTTCAATGAGTATTTGAGCAAACAGAAAAAAAATTATAGAATATACTCATTTAGGCGGGATTAGTACAGTGGTAGTACGCTTGCTTCCCAAGCAAGAGATACGGGTTCGATTCCCGTATCCCGCTCCACAATCAAACACAGGTCAGTTTTAGAAAATTTTTGATGGGCTTCCGCAATGGAAGCCCATTGAATTTCCGCAACGCCGCGCGCTTCGCGCGCGTGAAGTGTCAGGTTCAATCCGAAGATTTTTTGTGCGAACGATTTTTGAAGAGAAAGAGGGGCGTCTTCCGGCATTTCGTTTAGCATTTGCGCGTCTTTTATCCAATTGCGGAGAGGTTCAACCCAAGCAATTGACCCTTGTTCAATTTGCCCGATTTTTTCCTCCAACGACTTCTTGCG
>JAHFJD010000008.1:5035-31768 GCA_023246055.1 Candidatus Doudnabacteria bacterium | reverse complement strand
AAGGCTTCACGCCACGGACTATTGGAGCAGTCTGACCAAAGCCACAAAGGCAGGATGCCATGAGCCACAACAGCCCGGGGGCGTGAGTGTTTCTAGTCTATCATAGAGAGTCTGATAGATTGTCCAGAAATTCTGTGGATGGCGGACAGATAATCTACTTTGTCGACATCGGACTGCTTGCGAGCCTCAAATTCCCTAGCCACTGGTTTGAAAACACGCCACAGGGCAAATTCTCGCTGTCTATGGCATTTGTACAAAGCAAATACTATGTAGATTCTCTTTCCGAAAATACGAAACGCGGACTTCGCCAAAAAGTACGCATGGGAATATTTCCAAGCCAAGCGCCAGTGGGTTATCTCAACGATTCTCGTACTAAGACGATTGTGGTGGAAAAAAAGAAATCTAAAATTGTACGCTTGGCTTTTGAACGATATGTCAAAGGAAATCAAAGGTTAGAGGACATCGCAGAATTTTTGGCGAAATCCGGCGTTACTACTCGAACCGGAAAGAGAATCTCAAAAACCAAAGCGTCTTTTATTCTTTCAAATCCATTTTACATCGGACTGTTCAAATATGGCAGTGAACTCCATGAGGGAAAACACGAGCCAATCATTTCAAAGAAACTTTTTGATGAAGCGCAGGAAATGTTGAAATTTCGTGGTCAGCCAGAACGAAAACCACAGAATGAACCACAACCTTTTTGCGGTCTCATTTCCTGTGCTTCTTGTGGAATGATGATAACTGGCGAACATAAATTCAAACGGCAGAAAAATGGTAATGTCCACGAGTATACATATTATCGTTGTACGAAAAAATCTAAAAATATCAAATGTTCCGAGATGTCGCTTCGTTCTGAAAAACTAGATGAGCAGTTATCATCTCTCATTAAATTAGTTTCTTTACCCAAAGACTGGGCGGAGGAATTGTTAAAAATGGCAGAAAAAGATTTCAAAAATTCCGCCCAGTCTAATTTTGCTGGTGTGAAAGATAAAGAAGAAAAAGTTTCTTCTTTATCAAAAAAGCTAGAGCGACTTCTTAATGGATATTTAGATCAAGTTGTTGATGAACAAGATTATCGTTTAGAAAAAGGAAAACTGTTGTCCGAAAAGAAGTCTATCGAAGAAGAAATCTCTACTTTTTCACACAAGCAAAATAATTGGCTCGCACCTTTCAAAAACTGGGTAAAAGAGGCTCAAAACCTAAACGGAATCGCACGGGATACAGACCTTTTTGCGAAAAAGGTCTGTGCCAAAGAAATCTTTGGCTCGAACCTGCTTCTTGGCGAAAAATTAGTGCGCGCCAGCGCGCCAAAAATTCTGAATTCGTTTGGGAAATTCGGCGGGAATCCTTGGGACGCGCTTCGCGCGTCCCGCATTTTGGCTTCCAAAAAACCGATGAGTTCCCTAATGGTGGGCACTACAGGATTTGAACCTGTGACCCCCGCAATGTGAATGCGATGCTCTACCACTGAGCTAAGTGCCCATTCAAAGTCGGGTAGGTGTGAGCCGTGCGCTCCCGCCTCATCGGCGGGTCGCCGAGAAGGCGACTAACTTCACCCCGTTAGGTTTGGGTGGATCTTTACAGTACGGCTCGAAACCATTTCCTGCGAAATTCCTAACGCAATTTCGCAACTCCCAGAACTCCACCACACCCTCGCTGGGAAAGGATTTACGCCGACAGTTGCGAAAACAAAAACAAGTAAATAATAGCTGAAAAAAAATGTTTTCGCAAAAATTTGTTCTTTGAAATTTGGAAAAGAAAAAGGGTCCGCTACCTTGCGATAGCGAACCCGTAGTAAATTACCTCTCCATGATGGCGCACAGGTGCGCCCAGTTTTTCTTCACCTCGAGCTCGAGTCTGCCGGCAGAGATGTCGGCCACGACATTAGGATTATCTTGTTCGTATTCCGGATACGCTTCACGAATGGAAGCGATGACGGGAAGACCCTTGTAGGTCGTGTCGTAAATCGGCGAGCGGTTAAGCGCACCGACGAGGAGCACGATTTTCACACCGGTCACAGCGATCTCCGCAAGTGTGCTGTCGGTATTCTGGAAGTTGTTGTAAACGTCTTCCGCGATAGCGACGCGCTCACCTTGCTCGAAATCAAACTGCGAGAGATCCCAGGTGTATTCCTGTTTCTTGCCCGCTTCAGTCGGTTTCGGCTTCTTGTCCGCGTAGGCGAACCGCTTGCCAGCGACGAGCGCGAACATCTGACCGAACGTCCGGCCGCCTTGCGGGATTCCGCAGACAGTATCGAACGAGTCGACGAGACCTTGATCACAGAGCTTCTGATATGCCGCCTTGGCGAATGCCTCGACAGCTTTCGGATGGACTTCGATCCGCCGGAAGTTGAAGTAAATGTCTCCGACGAGATTCCGTCCTTGGCTATCTTTTCCCGCGTAGGCGACCAGAGGCCCCTTGCGTAGAAAGCCGACTTTCGGACAGATATAAACTGCGTTGCAGCGCTTTCCGAGTTCCAGGAGATCTTCCCCTAGAATTGGAATGATTGGCTTCATACTTTCACCTCCTTTCTATCGATACTGGTTGATGAGATCGCGGAGCTTCTCGGTTTCGCGACGAGCCGCTTCCGCGAAGTCCACGCCCTTCGAGGCGAAGATGATGCCACGCGAGGAGTTAATGATCATGCCTTGCCCGCGGCTGTCCTTGCCTGCCGAGACGGTCTTCTCCACGTCGCCGCCTTGTGCGCCGATACCCGGAATGAGAATCGGCATGTCGCTGACGAGTCCGCGGACTTCACGGAGCTCATCAGGATACGTTGCGCCGACGACGAGCGCGCAGTTGCCATTTTTGTTCCACTCGTTTGCGACGCGACGAGCTACGAAACGATAGAGCGGCTCGCCGTTCACGGACAAGTCCTGAAACTCGCCTGCGCCCGGATTGGACGTGCGGCACAGCACAATCACGCCCTTCTCCGCTCGCGCGAGGAACGGCTGAAGCGCTTCTGCTCCGAGATACGGATGAACTGTGATAGCGTCCGCTCGGAGAAAGCCGAACGCCGCGTCCACGTAACCCGCGTTGGTGTTGCCGATGTCAGCGCGTTTAGCGTCGAGAATCACCGGAACATCTGGCGCGATGGCGTGGATGTCCGCGATGGTTCGCTGTAAAGCACCGATGCCCTCGTCGCCGTGCGCCTCGTAAAACGCGGCGTTCGGTTTGTAGGCGCACACGATGTCTTTCGTCGCTTCCACGATTGCTCGATTGAACTCGACGATGGTGTTGGCGACGCTCACGTCGCACTCGTTTCCGCTTCTGCGTGCGGACTCGGGAATTTTTCCGAACTCGCTGTCGAGTCCGATGCAGACGAAGTTGCCGCGAGACCACTGGGCCTCCAGCATTTGCCTGAAGTTTCGATCATTCATGTCGTTGTCTCCTTCTCTTTTTGGTTGGGAATGTACGATTTAAGCCCGACAATCGAGCTTAATACCAAGGCAACTTTACATAAAATGCCAATAAAAATCAAGCCAAACAAGCCAAACCAGAAATTATCAGATTATCAAGGCTTTTACAATAAACTGGATTCCCGTCCCCCAATCGTGGTCGAGGGTAAGCTTCACGGGAATAACAGTTTTCGGCCGGCCCCAGAACCGGCGACCTCTGCAATGTGAATGCAGCGCTCTAACCAACTGAGCTAATTGTCCCAAAAGTCTAACGGGGCAAACTACTTGCCTGTGCGCAGTCCAGCCGATGGCGGGACGCAGGCGGGACCTAACCGCCCACTCAAAGTCGGGCAGGTAAACTATACCAGATTTCTCGAGCGTTTGCTATAATTTGATTTATGCCAGGTAGTGAAATTTTGATTGGTCGCCATAGGCGACCCGCTATTCTGATAAAATTATAATGTACAATGTTTGAAATGTTTGAGACGGTCTATGATGAAAGATAAATATTGTTCAGTCTATCAAAATTCTACTACCTAGTATGCCTTTTGACGCTGTAAAAAATCCCCTACCTCGCGTTGAAAAACCTTTTTCTCCCAAACGAAACCGAGGGCGCTGGGTTCTCGGGATCATCGTCGTACTCATCCTGGGTGCTGTTTTTTTTGTTGGGGCAAGACTGCTCACCTTGGGCTCGAAGATTTTCGAAGGGAAAAAATTTTCCTTTGGTCGCTTGTTTTTATCTGCTGATAAATTGCTCGCGGGAGAGAAAGAAGGCGAGATCAAAATTTTGCTGCTAGGGGTCCCTGGCAGTCATCATGATGGTTCAAACCTTACTGACACCATGATTCTGGCAACCATCAAACCCCCGAAAACTGACGATGACCAAATCGAGGTCAGCCTGTTTTCCATCCCGCGCGATCTGGCTGTAAACATCCCCGGCTATGGCGTAAAAAAAATCAACTCTGCCTACGCCTTCGGAGAATCTGGCGACAAAAAACAAGGACCGGATCTCGCCGTCCGAACAGTAGAAAGCTTCCTGAGCACAACCGTCCCCTATTATGCAGTCGTAGATTTTCAAGGATTTAAACAAGCGGTTGATCATGTCGGTGGAATCGACATCAATGTCGAAACCGGATTTACTGATGCAGAGTTCCCTGACGACAAAACCGGCTATTTGCCTGCTTTGACTTTCGTACCTGGCGGGCAAACTATGGACGGCACCAGAGCTCTGCAATATGTGCGATCAAGACACGGCAACAACAATCAGGGTTCAGATTTCTCGCGGGCCAGACGCCAGCAACAGGTGCTCAAAGCCCTCAAAGACAAAGTTCTTGATCTCAAAACGATTGCCAACCTCACGCTCCTAAATAACCTGCTCTCTGACTTTGCCGACCATTTTCACACCAATCTCGAGCCGACAGAACTGCGTCGTCTCTACAATCTCACGAAGGACGTTGAAGAAAAAAATATCCTCTCACAGACCCTGGATGGTGAAAGTGGTCTCATTTGCGATTACATTGCCCCAGAGGATGGACAGTACCTGCTCATCCCCTGTGCTGGGTTTGAGGATTTTCAAGCTATCCGGAAATTCTGGAAAAATCAATTCCTAAGTGCCAGACTCGCTCAAGAAAACCCAAAAATTGAAATCCAAAATGCCGCCAAAAGCCAGGCCTTGGCTGGGTATACCGCATCTCTCCTCGCTATGCCTCGCTTGCAAATCACAACCGGCAATTTCCCGGGAGAAACGAACTATGTGGAGAGTGTCATTTATGACAATACTGGCGGGCAAAAACCGAATACTTTATCATATCTGCAGAACACTTTGGGCATCAAAACAGCCGTGGGTCCGTATCCGTTCCAAAACCTCACCGCAGGAGGCGCTGATTTTGTCATCATTGTAACCGAGGATTAAAAAATGAGTGATGCAAAAAAAACTGTACTCATCGCCGGGCTTGGCAACCCGGGAAGCAAGTACGAACACACACGACACAATGTCGGTTTTCGAGTGCTTGATGCTCTGGCCGCAAGATTTGACTCGAGCTTCATCCGCGAAGAAAGATTTAAATCTGAAACCTCGGCTTTTGATTCAAATACATCGCGGGTGATTCTCGTCAAACCGCAAACATTTATGAACAAATCCGGGGAGGCAGTGAGTTTGGTAAAAAATTTCTTTAAAATCCCCGACATAAACATTCTCATAGTGCACGACGAAGTCGATTTGCCCCTGGGAAAAATCCGCCTCTCATATGATATAAGTTCTGCGGGTCACAATGGAATAAATTCCATCATCGAGCACATCGGCCAGGATTTTCACCGTTTGCGTATTGGCATTGATTCGAGAACCAACCGTCTCGAGGCGGACACGTATGATTACGTTCTGCAAAACTTCAGACCAGAAGAAAAAAACAAACTGGAAAAAGACATCATCCCTCAAGCATTGAAAGTTATTGAACAGTTCCTAAAAAACAAAACACCCCGGTAATCCGCGGTGTTGCAGTCCGCCGAAGCCCCAGCGGAGGCGGAAATGTCCTTGATCCTACCAACGAGCGTAAGACCGTACCGGATAACCGGTCCTGCCTTAACTTTCGGATACTCGCGAGCTCTAGGAGGGATGAAACTCACTTTCACCACTCGAGGGTAGGATAAAGAACACTTTGTAATTAGATATATTAGCAAATTTTCACCGCCGTGTCAACCGCTCATCCGGACCATCCATATTTTAACGCTTTCAACACCATTGCACAAATCGGCTCTGTCCGCCTGCGCAAGCTGCTCAATTACTTTCCAAACTTGGAGACGGCGTGGCATGCCCCGGGAACAGAGCTCGCATCTGCCGGTCTGGAAAATACTATAGTGGAAAAAATAATCGAGGCCAGGTCAACTCTCGACGTGGAAAGGGAATTTGGGCGTCTCGAGACTCTCGGCATCGATCTTTGCACCTGGAGTGATGAAGGTTTTCCGAAACTCTTGCGCGAAATCCCCAATCCGCCGATCGTTCTCTATGTCCGTGGTGCGTTTCAAAAAAAAGATGAAATTAGCATCGCGGTAGTAGGCACAAGGAAAATGAGTACGTACGGCAAACAAGCGGTAGAGGAGTTGACAGCCAGCCTGGTCCGCGCCGGGCTGACTATCGTTTCCGGACTGGCTCTGGGAATTGATGCCCTCGCTCACCGCACAGCCGTAGACACCAGTGGCCGCACGATTGCGGTCCTCGCTTGCGGCCTTGATTCCATATATCCGGCTGCTAACCGCAGCCTTGGCGAAGCGATTTTGCAAAGCGGCGGGGCTCTGGTGTCAGAGTTACCCCTCGGCACGCCGCCCCTGAAGCACCATTTTCCATTCCGCAACCGCATCATCTCCGGCATGTCTCTCGGCACCCTGGTGGTTGAAGCTGCTGCGGATTCTGGCTCGCTCATCACTGCCCGGCATGCTCTCGAACAAAATCGGCAAGTCTTTGCTGTCCCTGGATCGATTTTCAATCCCGCTTCTGTCGGGCCTAACAATTTGCTGAAAATGGGGGCCAAGCCTGTCACTGACGTGCGGGATATCCTCGAGGAGCTCAATCTCGGCTCACGCGAAACGCAAATCCTGACCCAGGAAATCATCGGTGATAATCCGGAAGAAGACGCAATTATAAAAATTTTGAAACGAGAGCCAACTCACGTTGATCTAATTATCAAAAGCTCCGGGCTGCCCGCACCCATCGTGGCTGCCACGCTGACGATCATGGAAATGAAAGGCAAAGCCCGTAACCTCGGCGCGAATCAATATGTCATTTCGAGACAGAATTAAGAATAAAGAGTTAAGAAGTAAGGACTCCCCTCCTCGGGCAGGAGCGAGGTTGGGGGAGGTTAGCTTCCGGCCCAAGATAAATATTTTTTGGGGACTAGTAATTTTAGCAATAGCGATTGGAGTGTTCTGGAGAACGAATCTATCTACTCCGAATTCCATAACCCCCTCTCTGTCTCCCCCTCACGAGGGGGAGAAACGCTCGCATCCTGACGTACCAACCACCACCCTCCTCGCCGTCGGCGATATCATGCTTTCGCGCAATGTCAGCACAAAAATTGAACAGGCAAAAAACCCGGATCTGCCGTTTGAAAAATTAATCCCTGAATTATCTAGCGCTGACATTGCCTTTGGCAATCTCGAATGTCCTCTTTCTGACTCTCAAGTCCCCATTCGCGAAGGGCTGGTATTTCGCTGTCTCGTCCGAAATTTTGGCGGTGTGATCAACTCTGGTTTTGACGTTCTCTCGACAGCTAACAATCATTCTTTTGATCAAGGCTCGGACAATATTGATTTCACCATCGACTACCTGAGATCCAAAAATATTCTCCCTGTCGGCACGTTTCGTTCTGATTCCCCTCCTCATGAGGAGGGGTTAGGGGAGGTCATAGGGCGCCATGGCATCAGATTTGGTTTTCTCGCCTACAGCTATTCCGCTCGCAACGATGGCCGCAATACGATCGACCCGCAAATCGCGACCATGAATATTGATCAACTAAAATCTGATATCTTAAATCTTAAATCTCAAGGCGCTGATGTCATAATCGTCAACATGCACGCTGGGACAGAATACACGCGCCATCCAAACGAGCATCAAATAGATTTTGCACACGCCACGATTGATGCTGGAGCCGACATCGTCATCGGCCACCATCCTCACTGGATCCAAGAAATAGAAATATATGAATCCCCCCACCTAACCTCCCCCACAAGTGGGGAGCAACAAATAAAATTATTCCCTCCCCTTGATGGGGAGGGTAAGGGAGGGGTGAATAATCCTCACAAAGGTCTCATCTTTTATTCCCTCGGCAATTTCGTATTTGACCAGATGTGGAGCCAGGAAACCCGCGAAGGCCTGATGGTGAGGCTAACCTTCCGCGGTAAAACATTAGACTCTGCCGAATTGATTCCTGTGGTTATCGACAACTCCTGCTGCCCGCGATTGGCAACGGAAACCGAGAAAACAAAAATATTGAAAAAAATAAATCAGGAAACATCAACTCTAAATTTTGGTCCGTGAACTTGCTAAAGCGCCTGCTCCCCGACTATACTGACGCCAGACAAACTACCGGAGGAAAACAATGCAACGAACAGATATTCGCACGATCAATGTCGGGCTTCCTGATGACGAACTCAAGGAAGTTCAAAGTCTCGCAGAACAAGCGATCCGCATTCTCGGCTATACTGGTTACAGAAAAGGCCTCGATGGCCAGGTCCTGGATCGAGTGATTCAAGAGTCGCAGATTCCAGTTCTGAACGACCGCGACGTCGCTCGTTATAAGAAGGAAAAAATTGACGAGGTTATCAGAGAAAAGCATCCTCTATGGATCAGGTACCATAAATACAGACCGCTGCTGCTCACTCTGATTTTCATGGGGTTCACAATTGCTGCGATCGCCTTCTTCTGGGTCACCCTACTCAACTCAGATGAACACATGCTCGAGGTAGCGGTAGGAGTTCTCTGTGGAGCCCTTTTTACCACAATCTCTTCCTTCGCCGTTTTACCAAAGCCACAATATGTATGGCGGCTACAAAATATTTCCGGCTACAGCGGAGAGATTCCGGAGTTCGCCATCACGCCGGCTCTGCTCATCAAACAGCAACTGCCAGCTGCCAGAATTTATGTGGAAGAACTGGCAGAAATTACAGATCCATTCATTGTGGTAGAGTTCATGGGCAAAAAACGGTCCATTGCGGCCTACGACGAACGCAAATTCGAACACAATCTGTGAATTTCCCTCTACTCTAACACCCAATCCAACCGGCGTCCTCGCCCAAATGAGGTCGCCGATTTTTTTGGCAAAAAATAGAGGAGCCCGAAGGCTCCTCATTTGACGGAAAGTACGGTGGTTGGATTGATTATCAGAAAATCAAATCACTCCGTGGAACATTTCCGCTTCCTTTATCGGGTTGATGAAGCGCCGGACCTCTGTGTTGAGTCTCTTGAGATACTTGCTGCTATCATCATCTTTTAGACTTCTCACGATTCGAGCCGCTTGGAACTCCAATAACTCTGCCCTCTGTTTCTCAGACGGTTGCCTCCTGGTCATCGCGTCAACAAAACGTTGCAACTCTTGGTTTAACTTTCTGAGCGCGGCGGAGTTATTATCCTCTGGGAGCCTCCGTATTGCGTCGTGGAGATAATCCCGCATCAACATTTCTGCAACCTCTTTCTCAGTGCTTCTCTTTCTCATTACTACGCTCCTCTTGTGTAGTTAGACTGTTACTCTATCCTGGTTCTGCAAAAACCTTCGGATCGAACTCACTGAAGAATTCAGAGTGAAGTCTGTGGACGGCCTCCTCCAGTTGCTGTCTGCGAACCAGAAAAGCCAAATTCGTCATCGATGCGCCGTGGCTGATCATGCGAACATGGAATTCTCTAATGCTTCCAAAGACTCTTGCCGCTATTCCGGGTGTCCACTTCAAGTCGTTTCCCACCAGGCAGGCTAGACCCAAATTATTTTCGAGACTCACTGCCCAGTGCGGCCGTCTCAAAGCATCCAGTACTTGCGGGCCTTTGGAAGAATCGTCCAAAGTAAACGAGACTGAAACCTCCGAAGTCGCAACCATGTCTACCGATACTCCGATACTTTCCAGTATTGTAAACAGCTTGCCGAGAAACCCGACTGCTTTCAGCATTCGCGAGGTCTCAACTGTAATTACGCTGACATCGCGCTTGCATGCAATGGACTTGACGATATTCTGGCAGGGAACCGCATCTCTAGTGATCCGCGTACCCGCTCCGCCAGGATTTCGTGAATTGAACACATAAACCGGGATATTTTTGTCCATTGCCGGTTCCAGAGTTCTGGGGTGAAGGACCTTGGCTCCGAAAGATGCAAGTTCGGATGCTTCCGCAAACGAGAGGCACCTGATAGTCCGAGCAGTGGATACAATCTTTGGATCTGCGGTCATCATGCCGTCTACGTCAGTCCAAATCTGGATTTCCTCTGCCCCCATCGCGGCACCCACGATTGCTGCGGAGTAATCGGATCCGCCGCGCCCTAGAGTGGTTGTTTCGCCGTCTTCTACAGCTGAACCAATGAAACCCCCCATAACTAGTGCCGTTCGGTTAGTCTCCTTAAAAAACTCCGGAATTATCTGGAATTTTTTAAAGGTTTTGTCCCATAGCGGCCGTGCGTTCCCGAAATTTCGGTCGGTTACGATAAAATCTCGGGCATCAATATGAATTGCTTCGATTCCTAAACGGCGAAGCGCTCGCGCAAAGATCTCCGAGCACAAATCTTCCCCCCAAGCCGCCACCGAATCCTGCGCTCGGGGAGAAAATTCTCCCGCTTCATTTATCCAGTGTAGAAGGCCTAACAGATTTGTCAGATCTCCCTTAGGCAGAAATTCCTCGTGCCTTCTTTCCAGGCGCTCAAAAAATTCTAAAGACTCACTAATCTTTCCACTCCCTGCGAGGCGGCCTGCTTCGAGCAGATCGTTAGTCACTCCCGCCATTGCCGAAACTACCACGAATGGCTGGCGGTGAAGCCGCTCGATCACGATTCGGCAGGAACGGTCAATTGCGGCGGTGTCCTCGACCGACGTGCCGCCAAACTTCATTACTATCATTTTTCCTCCAAATGCGAAAAAACACCCCATTGCGGGGTGCTTGGTTGATGTTTAGGAACTAGCTAGTTTACCTATGGCCAACGCCAAGAAATCCGCAACGCGAGAGTTGAGATTTCTTTGACTTATTCTGGACTCTTAATGAGTTAGCCACAATATAGGCATTATATACTTGACAGTAGTGGCTGTAAAGTCGAAAATGAAACCACCGGTATGATCCACCTCAATTCTGCCAATTTAATTTTTACCACTCCTCATAGCACAGGCACTGCGACCTGATTGGCGGGCGGTTTTGAATTTCTAGAACCGACCCGTCTGACAGGTCGGTTTTTTAATTGATAAATAAACTCACATGAATAAACAACCTCTCGTTCTCGTCTCTATGATTGCGCTCTCTGTTCTCGCCTCTATGATAACTTTCACGCCGTTTATCTTTGGCCAGGGATTGAAATTTAATCTCTTTGATACTTACGCGCCAGTCCTCGGAATCCCGGCCGTAATTATCGTGGGCATTAGTAATCTGTTTTTGCACCACGTCTTCAACCTCGCCGCGATTCTGCACATCTTCCCGGTGATGTTTGGTGCGTGGTATTTCGGCACCAAGAAAAAGTTTGTTAATTTAATTCCACTCATCGCCATTCTCGGATTTGTGGCCCATCCAGTTGGCCGCGAAGTCTGGTATTACTCTCTATTCTGGCTGATCCCGATCATCACCAGCTTCTACAAAGAAAAGTCTGTGCTGACCAATGCTCTTGGGGCCACCTTTACCACTCACGCTGTCGGCGGTTTGCTGTGGATTTATTTTTTCAATCCACCAGCGCCAGTTTGGCAAGGGCTCATCCCTATCGTTATCCTTGAGCGCTTAATTTTTACCTTCACTTCAGTAACTGTTTACAGAATCATAAAAGAAATTCCCGGATGGGTTCGTAATTTCGTAACAATTCGTATTTCGTAGTACCATGCAATTTATTCCTATCAAAACAAGGCCCATGCGGCCACCCCAAGATGACATTTACCCGGTTCTCGAACGTCATCTGCCGCGCCTGCGGGAAAAAGATATTCTCGTCATCACCTCCAAAGTGCTCGGCATCCACCAGGGCCGGTGCGTAAAAATAAAACAAGATACTCTGGCAGAGCAAAATAAAATCATCAGGCAAGAGGCAGATTGGTATATCCCGCCGGCAAAACGCAAGGGCCTGCATTGGCATCTCACCATCAAAGACTATACGCTCATAGCGAATGCCGGAATTGATCGTAGCAATGGCCAAGGCTATTACATTCTCTGGCCGCAAAATACCAAGAAACTGATTCGGGAAATTCGCTCATTCCTGAAAAAAAAACTCCAAATCAAAAAACTCGGAATTATTGTAGTGGACAGCCATCTCGTGCCTCTGCGTGCGGGAACCATGGGGATTTCCACGGCTTTCTTCGGCTTTGAGCCTATACGCGATTACCGCGGCCAGCCTGACATTTTCGGCAGAAAGCTCAAATACACCCGGCAAAATATTGTGGATCCTCTGGCCGCCATGAGCTGCCTCGTGATGGGCGAGGGCAACGAGCAAACTCCACTTTTGCTGATTCGCGGGGCACAATTCGTCAAATTCACGAACAGAGACACGACGAAAGAATTGGTATATCCACCTCACCGCGACATCTACAAACCACTTCTCAAAGTCTACAAAAAAAATACCTCTTGATCCCACGCACCGCTGTTTACACGATCGGTTAAAGTATGGTATATTCACTGTATGAAAGCGTGGCCGTCGAAAAAAGAGATGGATCGGGACTCGATTACCGAATTCATCATGAAACTAATCTCCATAAAAAATGCTACCGTGGAGTTTCTTTTGGATCCGGAAAAATTCACCGAACAATACAACCACAAGCAAATACAAAGGGGGTTGCAATACCTCAAACAAAAAAAATTTGTAGCTTTTCCTGCGCGATCCCCTAAGGCCCGGATTCTGTTGACGAAGCTTGGCCTAAGACGATTGAATCAAATAAAATTCCAAAAAAATCGGATCAAACGCAGTGCCTGGGATGGCCAATGGCGGCTTTTAACCTTTGATATCCCTGAAAAACAAAGTGGAATACGTCAAACTTTCCGGCGAAAACTGAAGGAGCTGGGTTTTTTTCATTTTCAGAGAAGTGTATTTGTTTTTCCTTTTGAATGTGAAAGAGAAATAAATCTGATAACTGATTACTTGCACATTGCAGCTTGCGTTCATCTGCTCGTCGCTAATCGGTTCCGCGGCGATAAACAGTTGCTCAAAAAGTTTAATGTATAAATACCATAAATTACACGATCGGTTAAAGCATAGTAGAATCAATTTTTTATGAATAAATTCTTGACAAAATAAAATTTGTCTGCTAAAACTTAGCACATGTCTAAATTAGTTATTGTTGAATCGCCGACCAAGGCGAAAACCATAAGCAAATTTTTGGGTAAGGATTTCCGAATCGAATCCTCTTTTGGTCATATCCGCGATCTGCCGAAGAGCAAAATGGGCATTGACATCGAGCATGAATTTGAACCGCAGTATTTGGTTCCACGCGACAAATCCAAGCATGTCAAGGAACTCCAGGCGGCGAGTAAAAAAGCCGAGGAAGTCATACTCGCGACTGATGAGGATCGCGAAGGCGAGGCCATTTCCTGGCATTTGGCCCAAGCATTGCAGCTTGATCAAGATAAATCCAAACGAATTGTTTTTCATGAAATCACCAAACAGGCCATAGAAAACGCCCTCAAGAATCCCAGAATCATAGACATGAACCTTGTGGATGCCCAGCAAGCGCGACGCATTTTGGATCGCCTCGTGGGCTATGAACTCTCACCGTTTTTGTGGACCAAGGTGAGGTTTGGTCTCTCTGCCGGCCGTGTCCAATCTGTGGCCATGCGTCTCATTGCCGAGCGCGAACGCGAGATTGAAAAATTTAAAGCCCAAGAATACTGGAGCGTAGAAGCCAAGCTGAATCCGCAACAAAAAGAAAATGTGGTGTTTACCGCCAAGCTTCATAGCATCGATGGCACCCCTCTAAAAAAATTTGATATTGCCTCAAAAACAGAGGCCGATAAAATCTTGGATGATCTCAAAGACACAAAATACGAGGTCCAAGACATCAACAAGAAAGAGGTCAAACGCTCTCCTGCGCCTCCATTTACCACCTCAACGCTGCAGCAGGAAGCCGCGCGCAAGCTCGGCATGTCAGCCAAACAAACCATGACCCTGGCCCAAAAACTCTATGAGCTCGGCTACATCACCTATATGCGCACTGATTCGGTCAATTTATCCGAGGAGGCTCTCGGGCAAGCTCAAGGTATAATTAAAGAAAAATTTGGCGGCAACTATACCGGTTCTGCCCGCCGCTACAAAACAAAAAGCAAAGGCGCGCAAGAAGCGCACGAAGCCATTCGGCCGACGGACCTTGTCATCGAAACGGGAAACCTTGAAGGTGAAGATCTGGATGCCAAGCATGTCAAACTTTACGACCTCATCTGGAAACGCGCTCTGGCCTCCCAAATGCCTGAAGCGGTATTTGATCAAACCAGCGTGGACATCAAGGCCTACAAGCTACAAGCTACAAGCTCCCACCTATTCAGAGCATCCGGCCAAGTTTTGAAATTTGATGGATTTATCCGCATCTACATGGAAGGACGGGACGAGGACGAGGAAAATGAAGGCCTGGCGGAAGGAGAATTGCCCGAACTTCATAAATCTGAAGTCTTAAACCTTGACTCTCTTGATGGCGTCCAGCATTTTACCGAACCGGCACCGCGCTATACTGATGCCTCGCTTGTCAAAACCCTAGAATCATACGGCATCGGCCGCCCTTCCACTTATGCGCCCACCATCTCCACCATCCAAGAGCGGGGCTATGTGGAAAAAAAGGAAAAAAAATTCTACCCTACAGAGGTCGGCCTCCTCGTCAGTGATATTCTGGTCGAACATTTTCCTAAAATCGTGGATTACGAATTCACGGCTCAAATGGAAGCCCAACTCGATGACATTGCCGAAGGCAAACTCAAATGGCAACCGGTAATCCGGAAATTTTACGATCCTTTCAAGGAAAATCTGGAAACGAAAAAAAAGACAGTCAAAAAAGAAGTGGTGCAAACCGATATCCCCTGCCCGATTTGCGGCAAGCTCATGGTAAAAAAAATCGGCCGCTTCGGCCAATTTCTAGCTTGCCCTGATTACCCAAATTGCAAGGGCACGAAACAGCTTCCCGAGGAAGAGGCGGCGGAAAATAAAATTAAATCGGAAAATGAGCAGGTCGGACAAACCTGCCCGGACTGCGGCCTGGGGAAATTGGTCATCAAAAAGGGCCGCTTTGGATTTTTCATCGGCTGCGACCAGTATCCCAAATGCAAACACATTGAAAAAGTAGAGAAGAAAACCGGGGTCAAATGCCCGGACTGCGGCCAAGGTGAACTCGTGGAAAAACGGGCCCGCAAAGGCGGCCGGACTTTTTGGGGGTGCAGTCGCTATCCAGAATGCAAATATGCCACTTGGAAATTTCCAACGGCAGGAAGTGGGGGTGAAAAAACATGAAAAAAAATATCTTCATTCTTTTGATCGTTATTGCAGCCGCCCTCGGGGTGTGGTCTTGGCAAAATAAACAGGCTCCGGCGCCGTCCACTCCCGAAGACACGACAGGACTCGTGGTTGGCAAGAATGCGATTTATGTATCAGAACAAAAACCGGGAAACCGGGTGATGATCGAATTTGCGCTTCTTGCCCAGCCGGGATTTGTGGCGATCCACGAAAATCAAAGTGGCAATCAAGGCAAGATTCTCGGAGTGAGCTCCTGGCTTCCGGCCGGAAAAAACCAGGCGCTCAACATTCCGCTCTCGCGTGCCACCCAAGACCAGGAAACTCTGTTTGTTATGCTGCACCGCGATAATGGCAATGGTGTCTTTGATCCAGCGGCAGACAAGCCGATTCTCGAGAATAGCGATCCTGTGATGATGGAACTCCTGATCGATGACGGTGCGGCAGAGTCTGGAGAAATAAATTTGTAAATCAAAAAATCCCTCCCGTGAAGGGAGGGATTGGGAGAGGTTAACCCCCTCTTAATCTCCCCCTCACGAGGGGGAGAAATTTGTTGAATTATTCTGCCCAGACCACAAAAGTCATGACTCTGTCACCCTTGCCCAGCTGCCGCTCGAAATGCGAGACCTTATTGTGACCATCACGCTTGCGGTCATGGCCCCAGGTTTGGGGATCGTCAGATTCTCCGGCAGCCTGACCAGAACTCGGGTTGGTTGACTGAAACGCAGTGTTCAAAGAATCGAGGTGAGTGTAGATACTCACTAACTCATCAAAATCATGCTGGTTGGGATGCTGGTTGGTAGTGGGGTCACTCGTGTAATCCATACATGTCTCAAGGTTCGGATTGGTAAAATCTTCGTCTTGGTGGTCGAGTCCAAAAGTGTGAGCCAATTCCTGACAGACCACGAGTTGGCGCCAAGCTGGTGTGTTATAGGTTGAGGCGCCAAAATAAGTATCATTCATCTTCATCGCCCCTTTGGTGATGTGATTGTCCGCGGTGATCCAAATCTGAGCAATCCCGAGCCAGCCATTGTTGCCGTATCTATAATTGCAAGCCTCCACGCGGCCGGTAGTGGCCCGACAGGATTTGGAATTGGTCCCGCCTGTGACCTTGGTGAGATCGAGTACTGTGGAAGTGGTCCAGTCACTGATCGCGGTATTGAGGTACGAGTTCCATGTGCTTGTCATATTGTTTCCAACCTTGAGAGTGAAGGGATTCGCTTTGCGGGCCCAGTGATAACCGCCCCAAGAATGGGTTGCTGACGCTGTACCGACTGACAGGACCAAAACTATCAAACCGCTGACAATACCCGAGAAATAAGCATTTTTTGACATGAAAATTCAGCTAATATTAAACACAGCTATCTTACTCCTTTTTTTCGGTTCTGTCAATAGCTTTGTCGGCGTTCAGCTTAGGCTCAAAAAAGGGCGGCCTGGTCGTCAAAATGACCAGATCGCCCCAGCATTCTAAAACTCCGTCGGTTTGCCAGACAGGCAAGACACACAAAACTCATTACCCTTGTCAACAATGGCTTTCAGAAGGCCTTCGAGACTAATCACACCGACAGAATCGGCATTTTTGAAATGTTGGCCAAGCATGTCAATGGTAACGCGGGAGGACAGCAGTTCTGACTTTGGCGGCGAATACCCTCCGTGTTCACAAGCATCCAGAGGAAAGGGGCAACCACTTAACAAATGCACCTCTCGAGCTCCAACTTCAGAACTTTTTAGCAGCGCAATTAGATATTCCGCTCGCTCGCCACGCAAAATAGAGTTGATGATGAGCGCCACTCTTTTTCCTGCAAGCAATTCCCGAGTGGGGTTAAACTTGATCCGCCGCTTGATATCGCGATAATTCTTTGGATCAGACAAGCTGTGCCAGATGTAATGATTACGGATCAGACCAACGCCCAATGGAATTTTTGATTCCCAATGGAACCCAACCGCAATTTCTTTTGTCGAATCGAGCAGCGGCAAAACTAGATCCGCAGCGACCGGATATTCTCGATAGAGTTGCGCGCCGATATCGTGCCGTGCCACTGCTACGGTCCTACCAAAAACCACACTATCCGGACGCGCATTATAGATTACATCCATTAGGCAACCGGCGCGCCGCGGTTCCGATGCGAACACAGTTTGGGTCAGTTTTTGGATAGCTTGTGGTCCATTGCTAATCACCACGATTTGGCCTGGTAGCACTTCCCCTTCGTATGTCGCGTCGATTAGGCTAAATGCGCAGGTTTCTGTAGATACTACGTAGGAACCTTGCAATTTGCCAATGTGTAGTGACCAATAGCCCAACTTGTCCCGCCCAGCATAAAGTCGTCCGTTATTCAATGCCAAGAAAGCGTAGGCTCCTTCCACTCGACCAAAAGCTGAATGCAGGCCCATAAAGAAATCTACCTCCTTGGATTGAGCTATGAGGTGAGCGAGAAGCTCGGAGTCAGAATCTGACTGAAATAAAGCTCCTCGATTCTCCAAATGCGCACGAAGCTTGAAGGCGTTTTTAATCCGTCCGACCATACAGATAGAGAACCCCCCATACATTTTCCCTACAAAGCTCCGCCGATCGTCTTTGATCTGGGAATTGTACCCGATAGCGTGAACGCCGGAGAGTTCTTTTTGGATTTTTTCTTCTGAAAATACTTTTTCTATCAACCCATTGCCACCTTCTGCCCGTAGCTCATCTTTGTCGGAGCTAACAATGTGGGCAGTGGCTTCGCCAAGATGCTGCATGGCCAGCAACATGAGATAAACCATGTTGGCAGCCTGCTCGTGATTGCATATCCCTGACAAACCTGCCATATGTGTCACTCCTTTGAAAATGGGAATGTGAGAATCAATATTATAGCCTGTCTCCCGACGGGAGGCAAAAATAAAAGGCGGGGGTGAGGGAAACGACATAGTGTCTTTTCTCACAACCCCGCCGTCAGGACAATCGCCCCTTCGCCAAAGCAGTAGCGACGCATCCCAAAATTATCCCGAGGGATCTCTCCTGCCACGCCACACTCTTTGCAGATCGCGATAGAGGCAGGTCCTGACCAATGCCACATACGCTTCCAGTCATGCATAGGCAACAGCAACATCTGCCTGGTAATCCATTGATTGCTGAAAGCTTCCGCCACCGGCAAATTTAATTTTTTTTGCGGAAATAACAGTAGCTGGACGGCGAAGAGTTGTAATTGTTGCGGACACAGACGTGGTTGCGTTCTCGCTGATATGTTACGCCATTTCCTTAGCCGTTCGTAGATAGCAGTTATCATTTCTCCTCCATGGTGCCAGCTTGGTAAGCCGGATAAGTTCCCAAGATTCGAAACTTCCGGTTCTGCTGCCTCAATTCTTCAAGTCCTTCCGCTAGTGCCTGGCTTTGCTCATGTGTTGACTCGAGATCAAGGTAAAACCGATAGGTAAATGGCTGACCTTTGAGCTGGCGGTTCTCGATTTCAGCGATGTTGATGTCCCGCTCCGAAAATGGCTTGATCGAATCGTAAATCTGCCTTGATTTATTCTCCAAATCAATCATGATTGTGGTTTTTGCCAACCCCTTGATCTCAGAAGCGTGAGGCGTTTTTGAGATCAATCGGAAGCGAGTGAAATTGTCCGGGTCATCCTGAATTTTTTCAGCCAACACCTCTCCTTGGTAGATATCGGCAGTTCGTGCTCCAGCGATCGCCGCAGCATCGAGAAGGTTCTCTCGGATGACTTTCGCTACTGACCCCGCAGTATCCCATTCCGGTAGCGGTTGGATCTCTGGATGAGTCAGAAAAAATCTTTCACATTGGGCTAGCGCCACCGGATGCGAAAAGATTCTCCGCACCTGCTCTAGATTCGTACCTGGCGTTCCGATGATTGCGTGTTCAATATGCACTACGGTTTCTCCGACGATATACAGATCAGGGTATTCGATCCAGAGATCGAAGCTCCCCCTGATGATCGTGGCTAACGTATTTTTCATCGGAATCACGCCGCACTGCACCTCGCCGTTCTGTACGGATTCAAAAACATCGCGGAGCCTCAAACAAGGCTGCAGTACCGCAGACTCGGATAACAAATTCCATGCGGCAAGTTCACTGAAAGCTCCTCGCGTGCCCTGAAATGATGCATCGGGAATTTTAGTCATTTCTCCCTCTTTATTCTTTTCGGGTTCGATCTGATCAGAAAAAAACTCTTTCCAAACACAGCAAAACCCAAAAAAACTGACGATAAAAATCTGACCCGAGTTTGCGGTCCCCGGGTCAGATCTCTTTTGTTTTTGTGCTCTTAGGCTATCCTAATATACAAAATGAAATACCTGAACCGGCTCGGGCCTGCGGAAAAAATAGAAGAAAAAAAACCACTTGTTCAGATAATTTTTCATAACAAACTAATCATAAATCAAGGAAAGGCTCATGTCAAGTATTTGTCCTGGTGCCGGAGGGGTGAATCGAACACCCGACGCCAGCCTCTTCAGGGCTGCGCTCTAAACCACTGAGCTACTCCGGCGTTTTAAAAAGCTCGCCTGCTTATTATAGGCAAGCTCGTAATAATTTTCAACCAGGGATATAATATCTTTTGTATATGGATCAAATTAATAAAACGTTACACCGTCCGAAAAAACACATGGTTGGTTCGCTCCCCGAGGTCGTGCGGGACATGGCAAAAAAAAGACCTCAAATCTTGGCGCTTGCTAAAAAATACGGAACCCCGTTTTACCTTGTTGATGATGAGAATCTCGAGGATAGTATTTCCGGGTTTGAAAACGCTTTTCGAGAGCATATTCAAGAGAGCAAATTTTTTTATGCTATCAAAGCCAATCCCTATCCGCATTTTTTGCGGCGGGCTGTACACCATGGCTGGGGGCTCGATGCCTCCAGCGGGCGGGAACTCAAATTGGCGCTCGACTCCCGGGCAAAAAAAATATTATTAACGGGCCCTGGAAAAACCGAGGCAGAACTGAAACTGGCTTTGAAACATTTTAGAAATGTGATTCTCAACATTGATAACTTTAGCGAACTTGCGCGTCTTGGCAAACTGCTCCGACGTAAAAAAATTCGCATTCGCGCTGGGGTGAGAATTTTTTCGAGCATCCACGGGTCATGGTCCAAATTTGGCATCTCGCTTTCTGACCTCCAGCGCTTTTGGCAAAAATCGAGAAGCATGCCAGGACTGGAGCTGCAAGGTATACAGTTTCATACGAGCTTAAATCTTGGACCCGAACGATATCAACAAATAATTGCAGAGCTTGGAAAATACCTGAAAACAAAATTTTCCGCGCAGATGCGATCAGAGATAAAATTTATCGACTTTGGCGGCGGGTTCTTCCCGGACCGGGTAGAAGGGTATTATCCTTGGTCGCATCACTACCCCTGGATGTTTTCCGGAGGCGAAAAACCCAAACCCGAGGCCAGATATTACATCACCAGGGCGGCGAGCCCGGAACAATACGCGAGCGGCATCGGCACAGCGATTACCAAACATCTGTCCCCACTGGGTAAACATGAATATTTCGGTGAACCGGGACGGATTGTAGCCACCCGCGCTATGCATATCGTGCTATCAGTATTGGATGTCAAACAAAATTTGGCCATCACAGATGGAGGTCTGAACATGATGGGCTGGGAGTTCGGTAAAGAATTTTATTTGCCTATCGTAAACCTCACAAATTTTTCAGACAAAGAGATGCGATTTACGCTTTACGGTTCACTGTGCACACCGCGCGACCTCTGGGGGCACTATATTTACGCAAAAAAAATCACCGAGGGCGATGTGATAGTAATTCCCAACCAAGGAGCTTATCGCTTCGCCTTGGCGCAGGAATTCATCAAACCGATCCCGCCGGTTTATATACTAAAATAGATTGGCGGGGTCAGATAATTTTTCGAGTACCTGTGAGCGGACTCCCAGCTTCAAAAGCAGACCTGCGTTTTCACATAAGGTATGGTCGTCTTCAAAAAACATCCCGGCGTTGAAGCGATAAATATCGCCGTGTTTGACCAGGGCTATGAACGATAGCAACTGATTGCTTACGCCCTCGGTTGCCAAGGGAATAATGTTTTTTTTAAAATTTGTTTCCGAATCTACAGTCCCGGTGAAGCTGGCTACTGGTTTTTTGATTTTCCCGTTTTTATTCAAACAAACATAAGTGAATGCCGCAGTCATCCGGAAATTTGGATCGATAAAGTAAATTCTCTCGTCTTTGCTGACAAGCACGTCTATCCCGCCGACACCATACCAACCAGCGGCACGCACCGTAGGCAGAACCTGATGAATCAGGATCTTATGAACCTCTTCGATTTTTTTGAGAGCTTTTTTCGGGTTCACAACCCCGCCGAGGTAATCACCATCAGGAGAGACTAACTGTTCGTTTTGCCCAATAATCTCAATTGGTTGACTGCGATCAACGGGAATACCAAACTGGATACACAGGTTATGCAGCGTATCTACAAATTCCTCTACAAATATCGTCCCCCCCAGATGTGCAAAATCATGTTTGGCGCTTGCTAAATCTACAGGAGTTCGGCAGATTCGGACCCCATCACCTGAACTTGAGGACGAAACTTTTACCACGCAGGGTAGTGGAAAAGCTTCGGTTGATGCGACAAATTCTGGACCGCTTCCAAACCGGCGGTAACTATGAGGGAGGTTTTCCGCTGGGAAAAATGTCATCAGACTTTTTTTGTCATTGAGCTCGATGACAAGCTGTGGGGAAATTTGATAATGCTCTTCCAGATGCTCATGCAGAAACGGCTGAGCCATCACCAGAGTGCCGTGATCAACCAAATTGCGGAGTGCAGATTTTAACAATGTATTTCTTTCGTTCCCTGTCACCTCGTCATGAATAGCCCCGGGCAAAGCGATGATATTCGATTTGGCGATTAGCTCCACCCCCAGATCATTCTTGAGAATATTCCAGACCTCGTCTTCGAGTGAAGAGGCAAAGGTTACTGCGCGAATTTTATCACCCCCTGAAACCAGGGGTCTCGCCGCTACAAGTTCTTCCTTCCAGGGCGGAACAGCATTATAAAAATTGGAGTCTTCTCCTGAAGGAAATGAATAAAAATAAACAGTACCCCTGGGGAAGTACTTGGATAAGCTGACGGTATTGATTTTAGGCGGCGTGTTACTATGCAGATCGAGTTTAGCCGCGTCCCTTGCTAATATTTGAGACATTGCAATTATAAACGATCCCGCGTCAGCATACTGTTTTGCTAAAAACAAGTCAATGGTTTAATTGGGAAGCTTTCAATAGCACCCTCGGGGTGCCGGCCACCGCCTCTGGCGGGGTCCCACCTTCAATATAAATCAGTCATGGCGGCGGGATAATTGTCAGCTTAAAGAGCTGATCCGACTTTGGCGGAAACTCGGTCCCGCCTTTTCGGCGGACAAGCTACATTCACCCCGTTAGAAATCGGGCTGCTGGGAGTCGAACCCAGTCTACGCGCACCCGAAGCGCGCGTACTACCATCATACTCCAGCCCGATTTCTAACGGGGCAAACCCGAAACGCGCGTACCCGCCTCTCCGGCGGGCCGCCGAAAAGGCGGCGACCGGCATACTCCACCCCCGAGGGTGCTTTTGACAGTTTTATACCCCCACTCCGAGTCGAACGGAGATATCCAGCTTAGGAGTCTGGCGCTCTATCCTCTTGAGCTATAGGGGCTGGTTGGTGGACCGGATGGGGATTGAACCCACGACCTTCTGCATGCCATGCAGACGCGCTACCACTGCGCCACCGGCCCTCAAAGCTTTTACATTTTACCCAAATTGAGGATAAATTTCAATTCTCGGCACTTTGCTCTGCTATAATAAGCTTACTGCTTAATCCTTACTGCTTACCACTGCTCCATGATCACTCCTACCTATATAAAAGAGCTGCAGTTGCTCGGGGATCACCGGCTGATTGCCGGAGTTGATGAGGTCGGGCGCGGGCCGCTTGCCGGCCCGGTGATTTCCGCTGTGGTGATTCTCGATCCTGATCGCGTCGGACGGTACCGTTCCAAAACCAAATGGTGGCTGGGGGTGCGCGACTCTAAAACTGTGCCCGAGAAAAAACGCGAAGAACTCGTGGAATTTATCAGAGAAAACTGTCTTGATTTTGCTATTGGCTCCGCCACCAATCAAGAAATCGATGAACTCAACATTCACCATGCCTCGCTCCTGTCCATGAAGCGGGCCGTGGAAAATCTGAAAATCAGTCCGGATATTGTGCTCGTCGACGGCCGATTTGAAATCCCGTTCGACGTGGCGGTAAAAACCACGATCACCCAGACGCCGATTATCGGCGGAGACGCACATGTCCTCTCGATCGCCGCCGCGTCCATTCTGGCCAAAGTGTTTCGCGATGACCTGATGCGCAAATACGATCAGGATTTTCCGCAATACGGCTTTGCGGACCACAAAGGTTACAATACAACCTTTCACCGCCAAGCGCTCTCTTCCCTCGGTCCATGCGAGATCCACCGCATGACATTTCCAGCACTGCGGAGTATAATTAGCCAGCGTATTTAACGGAAAGGTGGGGTGCGAGAGTGGTTGAATCGGCCGCACTCGAAATGCGGTATACTCGCAAGAGTATCGTGGGTTCAAATCCCACCCCCACCGTTTTATAGAGTTCTGCGCACAAGGCGCATCCGCCTTTGGCGGGGAATCCCACCCTCTCCGTTTTGGGCAAAATGGTGTATTCTAAAAATAGCTCGAACCCTCTTTCGCTAAAGCTACAGACGGGCACGGCGGCATTCTGTCCTCGTCCTGAGCAAAGTCGAACGGACTCGGATGAATCGGGCAGGCAAAAAAGATTCCTTGGCCGTCCAAAGTCTTGACGAAGGAGGCCGGAGCGAAGATTCCAAACTGCCAAAGAACCTGTCATGCCAGAGGCGGATCCGCCTCCCGTACAGGGTCTTGAAGACCCTTTAGGGTCGAATGACTGGCGGAAAAACAAATCGGCTCGCCCGCCCACCCTTGGATCAAATCATATTTTGTAAGGGCAAAAGAAATTTTTTGCATACTATGAACCAAAAAGGATTTATAAATATTTTATTAATTGTAATCGTTGTTGTACTTGTTGGTGCAGGAATTTACGTTGTTTCTACTAGACAAGTCACACCACCAACACCTACGATAACGCCGAAACCAAGCCCGACCCCTGCGCTAAGTCCAAATTCCACTACCGCAACCACTGGCGATGATGCATACAATTGGCCTATTCAAAATGTTTGCATTCCAGTGTCTCGCCCAGGAGATCCCGTAGTAATAAGAGATCTCCGTGATGGAACATATATTTATCAGCGGTCTGATGGAAATTTGTTTCGCGGTAATCAAAATCATTGCAAATGCTTGGCGGCCCAGACTTTAATTTCCACCCCTGACGGACAAAAAATTATTAAAGATTTGAAAGAAGGCATGTCTGTCTATACGCTCGATAGGAAAGGAAATAAGATTGCTGCGCCGCTCTTAAAAGTTGCAAAAGTTTCTGTCCCAGCCGATTATGTGATCTTTCACATGCTTCTTAGTGACGGTCGAGAACTTCTTGTATCAGGAGCCCATCCAACGGCAGACAACCGAACCGTAGAAGAACTTCGCGATCAAGATAACCTTGATGGGGCCCGGATCCTAAAGAAGGACCTGGTTCCTTATGGCGATTTATTTACATACGATATTCTGCCGGCTGGGGGTACTGGTCTCTATTGGGCAAATGATATTCTCTTGAAGAGTATGCTGACTGAATAAGCCGCCTCTCCTTCGCTAAAGCTTCGGAAGAGCAACGCAAAGCCAGACAATTTTTCAAACCATTCCAAATTGAAAAATTCACTGAATTGAGTTATGCTCAATTCAATCACATATGGTAGTCAAAATCAACATTCATCGCTCTCCTCCTAGAGACCCAGACAAAAATCCAAAACCGCGGCTAGAATGCCGAAAATTCCTCAATCTCCTAATTAGCGTGATATTTATTTTGAGTCTCATCTCTGTGGTCTTTTGGCAAGATGTACACTCAAACATAGCCACAGCCGCGAGCGGACAAAAATATGTGTTTGAAAAACCTCCCCAAGCTCCGGAAGAAAGCGAATTTTATCGACACCCGCCGATTCTCGAAAAAGCTCCCCCGCTCGTTGACCGGCGCGTCGGCCCGCTCGAGGCTTATCTGGCTAGCAAAAAATCCCCACTCGCCCCTTACGCTGATGTGTTGGTTCAGCACTATCACTATCGTCTGATCGTGGGAATTGCTTTTGCGGAAAGCAATTTTTGCAGACATAACATCATGCCTCACAATTGCTGGGGCATCGGTGGCGGAAGGCCTGCCGCCTATCCCGACTACCCGCAAGCAATCGAACGAGCAAACTACTTCATCGAAAAATATTTCAATGACGGCCTCACTAACCCGGAGCTCATGTATAACCGTTGGGTGGGTTGGGACAATCAAAATTGGCCGATAGCCGTGGAGCAGGTGGCCGGCGAGCTCGAAAAAATAGGTATCTAGAATATGTTTGAAAACGGTCCAGGACCTGAATATTATATCAATCCGGAACTGATGCAGACGCCGGAAACTAAGCTCGAACACGTCATGGATTTGGCGCGGCAGCAACGGTTTGACCTTCTCAAAAATGAACTATTCGACGGGGCAAAAAAAATAAACAGTTCGAAAAAAGCTCAAAAATTTTTCAATCTATTGCCAGGTCTCGGAGACCTGCTGATGATATATAAAACAGCACGAGGCAAAGAAGCGGGCGAATCGCTAAGCAAACGTGAATATGTCCTTTATAGCGCGGCAGCTGTTACGGGTCTAACAGCATTGGGTTTGCTCTGTGCGGGTGAATATAGGACCGCTCTAGCTGTAGATACACTCTCAAGCGGGATTGGGAAAGCAGACATCGCTGCTACCGTGATCGCGACCGCTGCAAAAAAAATAGCGGAAAAAGGACCGCAACTCTCTCATATGATGAACAGCGTCTTGGAGTGGGTGCAGGCAAAGCAAGACAAACACATGCCTGTGGTGTTGGAAATGATCAATAGTTCGATTGGCAAATTAGATTTGGAGAGTATGTCGGCCGATGAGTAGCAAACAGCGATTTCAAGACCTTGCCGCGAGGCTCGTAAAGCTTGGGGAAAGCAAGGAAGAGTTTGATTTGTGGCTGAAAATTTTCGACGACCTGCCGGAAGATAAACAACGAGAACTCGTTTCGATGATGCTCAAGGAGCTGGAGGAGCTCGAGAAAATCAGATGAA
>JAHFJD010000008.1:0-4935 GCA_023246055.1 Candidatus Doudnabacteria bacterium | reverse complement strand
GAAAGCAAGGAAGAGTTTGATTTGTGGCTGAAAATTTTCGACGACCTGCCGGAAGATAAACAACGAGAACTCGTTTCGATGATGCTCAAGGAGCTGGAGGAGCTCGAGAAAATCAGATGAACCCAATTCGATTCAGCAAATAATTGACCGTGCTAGACTACAAAACAATCTTGGCGGGGGTGGGTATCGCCATAGGCTTTGTATCTTACGGTTCTTATTTTCGCGGAATTTTTAAAGGTCAAACGAAGCCTCACATTTTCTCCTGGTTTGTGTGGTCGCTCATCAATGGGACTGCTTTTTTTGCACAGCTGGTGAAAGGCGGCGGAGCGGGCGCTTGGATTACAGGAGTGAATGCCGCTCTCTGCGTTGCGGTTACCATACTGGCCGTCTTTCGAGGAGAGAAAGAGATTACGAAAAGCGATTGGTATAGTCTTGTAGGCGCGCTAGCCGGAATCTCAGGCTGGATTTTGACCAAAAATCCTCTGACTGCCGTGGTTTTGATAAGCGTCACTGACTTCTTCGCGATATTTCCGACTGTCAGAAAAGCTTATTACAAACCATATGAAGAGAATGCGTTTGCATTTGGAATCGATTTGATCAAGTTTTCACTGGAGCTGTTCGCACTTGGGGCCTTCAATCTAACGACTGCTCTTTTTCCGATTACTATCTTGGTAAACGATACGGCGCTAGTGAGCATGATTTTAATCCGCAGGAGGCGTATAATTAACAAATCATTATGAGCAAAGACGAAAATAAGGAAAACGAATACCGGGAAAAACTAACTCCCGAGGAATATGCGGTCCTGCGCGAGGGGGCAACTGAACCGGCGTTTACCGGCGAATATGTGGATATGCACGAGGATGGCATGTATCACTGCAAAGCCTGTGGGGCGGCGCTGTTCTCTTCTGACAGCAAATTTGACAGCGGCACTGGCTGGCCGAGTTTTGCAAACCCGATGAATCTTGAACACGTGGAATTACTTGAAGATACCAGCGGTGGAACCATACGCACGGAAGTGCGGTGCAAAAACTGCGGTTCACATCTCGGACACGTGTTTGACGATGGCCCGCAAGATAAAGGCGGCAAACGGTTTTGCATCAATTCCTGCGCCCTGAATTTTAAAGAAGAATGAATAATTCCCCTCCTCATGAGGAGGGGTTAGGGGAGGTCTTGTGAATTTAAGAACACTAAAATCTGGATTTCGGAAAACTATTCCGCTTCGCAGAAAATTGCGCAGAGAAATGACGTCTGCGGAAAAGCTATTTTGGTCCAAGGTGGCACAAAGACAATTTGCAAACTTAAAATTTCGCAAACAACATGGCATTGGCAATTATATTGTCGACTTTTATTGCCCGGGAAAGAAATTAATAATTGAAATAGATGGAGATAGTCATGCAAATTCCAAAACAGATCCAATCAGGTCTGATTTTTTAGCACATTTAGGATACAAGATTCTCCGATACAATAATCGAGATGTGCTGTATAATATTGAAGGTGTGTTTCAAGATTTATTAAAAAATCTGGGTCACTATGTCCCCCTCTACCCCCCCTCATGAGGGGGAGAACAAAAGCTATGGGAACTATCCCCCCAAGCGCCAAACGCGTTTACAAAGGAAAAATATTTGAGCTCTACCAGTGGGAACAGAAAATGTTTGACGGTTCCACCGAGACCTTTGAATTGCTCAAACGGCCGAATACTATTCAGATTATTACCACTATGAACGGCAAAATTTTGACAGTTCGGGAAGAACAACCAGGCCGCCCACCACGTGAACTGGGTCTTTATGGCGGCCGCGCCGAACAAGGTGAGGAACCGCTTGCGACTGCGAAGCGGGAGCTTCTGGAAGAAGGTGGCCTTGAATCTTCAGACTGGGAACTTTGGAAGGTTTATACGCCGGTTATCAAGATGAGCTGGAACGTTTATTTTTTTATTGCCCGGAATTGCCGCAAGGTAGCCGAACCACAGCTCGATGCTGGGGAAAAGATTGAACAGCGAGAACTGGATTTTGAAAAATTCATTGAGATCATGACGGCGGAAGGATATTGGGCGCCACATTTTTCTATGGATCTACTCCGCATGAAACTGACAGGCCGATTAAACGAATTCAGATCGAAACTTTTTCCGAATGATTGATTCTCTAAAAAAAGACATTCGACTCTACTATACTTTCTGTTTTTTTATTGGTTTTTATGTGGCCAATGGCACTGCAGTCCTGTTTGCCCAACACTTGGGACTGGCCTATTCGCAGATTTTCATCTTGACTGGGGAGTATATGTTGATGTTTATTCTATTTGAAATCCCGACGGGTGCGTTTGCGGACCTCGTTGGCCGCAAAAAAACCATGATGATTGGGTCGTTTCTGCTGACAGTAGGGACTGTGGCGAGCGGCGCTAGCAATAATTTCTGGCAATTGTTCGCGAGTTATTTCTTCTGGGCGTGCGGCTTTTCCCTGATTTCCGGCTCTGGTGAAGCTTTGCTTTATGACCGGGCCCCAGAGAATAAAACTTTTTCTCAACTCATCGGCAAAGCCGGATTTTATTCAATCGTTGGCACAGCAATGGCCGGTGTTATCGGGCCTTATCTCTTCAATATCAATTTTCGCTGGGCATATTTTGGTTCAGCTATCCCCTTTTTCCTAGCTATGCTTGCGATCAGTTTTTTTCAGGAACATCACGTTGCAAAAGGATTCACCCTAAAACATCACCTGGAACAAATCAAATCTGGAGTAAAGATCGGCTGGCAAAATAAATATATCCTATGGAGCACGGGGATCTTGGCGCTCGTGTTTGCCATTTCCTACACATTCAGCAATATGTACCAGCCATATCTCATCGGTATTGGTTTCCCAGTAAAATCTTTCAGCGTTATTTTACCCGTCATGTTTGTGATCCAAGCTGCCGGCTCCATGTCTTTTGGCAAACTCCTGGGCGCGGGAGAGCAACGTTTGTTTGTGGGAACAATTTTGGGCATCGCCCTGTTCGTCGCCCTACTCGGTCTCGTCAATGTTCGATGGGCGATTATCCTGGTTCTCGGATATATGTTCCTTGAGGGTGTGAGTCGCCCGCTCGTGAGCACCTATACCAACCGACATCTCGACAGTGCTACTAGGGCCACTGTGATTTCCGTGCAGAGCATGGTGGGAACTATTCTAGCCTCTGCCATGCTCTTCCTCACGGGATTTCTGACTGATCGGATCGGGGTCAACCATGTGCTCCTTGTCCTCGCTGGCTTTACGCTGATGATCGGCGTCATCCTCCTACTATTCAAACCACAAAATCAGATTTCCTGATGCCGAAAAAATACAAAGTTCTCATCTTGCACACCTCGGTGGGTCATGGGATCCGCATTATTGCGGAAAATATTTACTGCGAACTCCAAAATCAGGCCCTGTTTGAGGTGCGGATTGCGGACTTGTATGAGGTGGCACCTGGTTCGGATGTAACCATTCTCGAAAAAATTTATTTTTTCTTTACGGAAAAATTTCCATTCATCTGGGGATTACTGTACTCTGAAATTGTGGCTCCTCTGATGATTCCCTTTCGTTTACCCCTCGCGTCACTGCGGTACCAAAAAATCTGGAAATTGATCCGCGAGTATGAACCAGACATTGTTGTGAGTACTGAAACTGTCCCTTCCGGAATTGTCTCGTATCTCAAACGCCAAACCTGGTACCAAGGCAAACTCGTTATCGCGTTTTCCGATTACCATCTCCATCGCTTCTGGCTCTATGACCAGGCGGATCTGTATCTTTGTGTCACCGCCGAGCAGGTGGGAGAGCTCCAAGCGCTGGGGATTTCAAGAAACAAGATCGCGCTCACTGGCATGATGGTTGCAGAAAAGTTTTTTCGGAAAATTCCCCGGACTACAGCCGCTCGAACTTTTGGTCTCAATCCTGATCTGCCGACCGTACTTTTGTCCGGTGGCCGGCGAGGGTTGCTAGTCTCCAAGGAATTGATAGAAAAGCTCTCAAAAAATCCCAGGCCATTTCACATTGTCGTGGTCACTGGTCTTAACGAAAAATTAAAACGCGAACTCGAGGAGCTACCATCCTCGCCTCATCATAATCTGAAAATTCTCGGCTATGTTCAGGACCAAGACATCCTCATGAGCGCTGTGGATATGATGATCACCAAACCCGGCGGCCCCACCATTGCCGAAGCCATCGCTAAAAATCTGCCTGTGGTGATCACTGATACGCACCCGGGGCATGAATCCAAAAACATGGAATACCTCTCCCGCCACGAAATTGCTTGGTCTGCACGCAGTCCAGAAGATGCATCGAGGCTCACGGAAAAAATTCTGAAGGGTGAAATACAGTTGGACCGGAACCGGGCGTATAGCAAAATTCTCAAACCGCCGGACTCCTTAAATATTACGGCCGCGCTTATACACTTGCGCTTTTCCTCGCCTGACGCTAATATAAAAGCATGAAATTTCTCAACAAACTTTTTCGGACTGAAATGGGCGAGGATGAAACTGGTCTTACAGAATCTTCCGAAGAGACAAACAGCGTAGAGGGCGAACTCGCTCTCGATGTGTTTCAAACCAAAGATGATCTGGTCATCAAATCAACCATGGCCGGCGTAAAGCCCGAAGATCTTGATATCACCATTGCCGACGATCAGGTGGTTATCCGCGGCGAGCGCAAACAAGAAGAAGAGACCAAGGGCGAGGATTATCTCGTGCAAGAGTGCTACTGGGGCAGCTTCTACCGCGCTTTCGATCTCCCTGTAGAGGTGGATGTGGACAAAGCCATAGCTGACATCAAAGACGGCATTCTCACCCTTACCATTCCCAAGGCCTCCCGCTCCCGTACCAAAAAGGTCAAAATCCGCCAGATGGAAGAATAAATCTGCATAGTAACGTACTATTAATTATTTTTTAAGGATGAGAGTGAAGAAAAGAAAAAAAATCTATAACTTTCCAGTAATCAT
>JAHFJD010000007.1 GCA_023246055.1 Candidatus Doudnabacteria bacterium | reverse complement strand
TATTCTTTTGAAATTTGACATTTAAAATTTGACATTGAATTATGACTCCCCGATACCCCTTGTCACTCACGATCAGATTTGACCCCTCCCCCACCACATACCAAGGCAATCTACTTTTTCTGGCAAACTCCAAAGCCTGCTCTAGGTCCCTCTCGGTTTTGGCCGTTACAAAGTAGCTGGCCGGCCCCCCGATTGCCATGGTGGTGAATTTTTTGAGTTTGTAATTTTTTTTGACCTGCATTGGCGCTTACTGCTTACTGCTTACTGCTTACTGCTTACTAGCTTACTAGCCACTTTATAAATGTCGCCCGCGCCCATGATTATTATGGCGTCAAATTTTGCGGCAATGGCGCGGATTTGAGTTTCGCAGTCAGATAAATCTTTGGCGTATGAAGCGTGTTTGCCGCATTTCTGAATCTCTCGAACGAGGTCCTGCGAGCTGATATCTTGGTCGCCCAAGTCTTCCCGTCCCGCAACATCGAAAATTTCACAAATAATAAAATTCTCAACCGTACTCGAACAGAAGGCGCGGACAAATTCGTGAAACAATTTTTTTGTACGATTATGCTGATGCGGTTGGAACACAGCCAAGACTTTGCCCCCGTACAATTCCCGGGCAGTTTGCATCGTCACTCTAACCGCGTCCGGGTGATGCGCGTAATCGGAAATAATTTCGGTGCGGCCAAGCCGCCCCACTTTTTCAAATCTCCTGGAGGTGCCGGAAAATGACTCGAGAGCGGAGGCGACGATCGTTTGAGGAATCCCCAGAATTCGGCAAACCGTAGCTCCTGCCGCAGCATTGGATTGATTGTATCGTCCTGGAATTTGTAATTTGAAATTATTACCGCTTGAGAAACCGACCATCTCGATAACTCCGAACTCACCCCTGCCCTCTCTTTGTAAAAGAAAGGGAGACTCCCCCTCTTTGCTTAAAGAGGGGGATGGGGGGAGTTCTCTAGTATTCTCATCATCCATATTGTAAACAAATGTCCCGCCTGGTTTGATGTTTCCGACAAATTCCGCAAAAGCACCTTTTATATCTTCAATGTCCTTATAATAATCCAAATGATCCGCGGCAATATTGGTGATAACAGCGATATCGGGTTGATAATTCAAAAAAGCGCGGCGGTACTCATCAGCCTCCAAAACAACCCACTGGCCCTGTCCCACGCGAGCGTTTGCATCCCACGCTAAAACTTTGCTTCCGACTACCACAGTCGGATCCATGCCGGCTTGTTCGAGAATCCAGCCAATCATGGCTGTGGTTGTGGTTTTGCCGTTAGTACCAGCAACTGCAATGACTTTCTTGCCACTACAAAATTCACCCAACGCCTCGGGATAGGATATTGTCTTTATCCCCAGTTCGCGGGCTCTGGCTCGTTCAGAATTATTTTCCGGAACTGCAGCGGAATAAATTAGCAAATCCGCGTCAGTCGGAACATTCTCGGCCTTATGCCCGCCAGTTTCAAGGTCAGAACCAGAAACTACTGCGCCCTGTGCTTCCAAAACTCGGGCCAGTGCAGAGATGCCGATTCCGCCAATCCCCACAATATGTATTTTTTTAGCCTTATCTATGTTCATCTACGATCTCTATCGTAAGTTTTACGTCATCGCTGAACAACTGATCAGGGCGAAGAGCTGATGCCCACACAATGTTCTTTGCGTCATTGGCAATACCGACCCCGAACTCGATGCCACTTGCTCGTAATTCATTTATCCTTTTTTGTATGACCCCGGTAAACGATGTTAGATAATTAAATCCCTTCCAACCTGTAAGCACAGTGTCCGCTTTAAGTCGGTTAGCAATTTTCACCCAATTCGTAAAAGGATTAAGAACTATAACACTGCACCTGATGTCTGGCAAAAAAAGTTTGATATATTCAAGGTTTTTCCGTCGCGAATAAAAGCTTATTATCTCAATCTTTTTCAATACTCCGTATTCACTAATCAATTTTCCTATCTGTTCCATGAGTTCGCGGCTAACCCGCTTTGGCTCAAGAATCCCGACAATATCGTGGGTCCGTACGATTTCGAGTGCTTCTCGAAGATGCGGGACACCCATTTCTTGCAGCTGATGCCAAGTCATTCTCCCAATCTGTGCGCTATAAAACGGTGTATGAACCACTACCGGCTGCTGATCTCTCGTCAGCATTACGTCGAATTCAAACCCTGCCGCTCCATCAGCGATAGTCTGCATCATGCCCTCAAGTGAATTCTCTGAAGCTCGCCCCATTCCACCCCGATGTGCGATGATTTTCATTGATATTTTTTAATTAATCTCTCTATTTCCGGCAGGGCGACGAGCGCACATCTGCGCCCCTCTTCATACATAACCCTGGAAGCTTTCAGCCCAATTTTGTCAGTAGCGTTTTTGACATTGGGAGCCAGGAGCACGTCGCAAAATTGATTATCGGTATCATGTTTTTCCACGTCAATGACTATGTTCATGGCATCACCTAATATGGAAAACACACTCGGGTGCCGCTGCTCCTCCAGCATCAATGCGCTCCGAAATTTGCTAAATTGCTTGGACAAAAAACGAATCGGCTGAAATAGGGAGCTCTCCTTTAGCAAATTATATCTTTTGCGATACTGAATGGTTTTTCTCGTAAAAACATGTCGCCTACTCAAAATATCCACGCCGATCACGATATCTGCTCCCATTTCCTTGGCTTGGCTTGCGGGAATGGCGCAAACCAATCCCCCGTCAGCGAGGAGCATATTTCCCCACTCCACCGGCTCGAATAGACCGGGAACAGCGCAACTCGCTTGCGCTGCTCTCACAATGTCCCCGAGAGAAAGCACCACTGGAGTGCCGGTTTTGAGATCAGCGCTGACAAATCCCAAGCGGGGCTTCACGTCTTCAAATCTCTTGTCAATGTACTGCCGAATCCAATTTGCGAATTTGTCTGTGGTAAATATTGCTTGGCCGGTATCACCCAGCTCAAACATCCGCAATATAAATTTTTTATCCAAAGATAGCCAATCGTTTTTTAGCTTTTGCATCGTACCGCAGGCATAACTGCCGGCGATGATCGTGCCTGATGAACATGCGGTGATATAATCGATAGGAATATCGTGCTCCTCAAAAACCTCGATGACCCCAATGTAAGAGATCGCCTTGCCCGAGCCTCCAGAAAGCGCCAACCCGATTTTTGGGCCGCTCGCCGGCCCGCTTCGCTCTCGCGAAGGCGAAGTGAGCGAGGCAGGTCTATTTTCTTGCTTTTGCTTGTCCATAGATATCTATGATGAGCTTGGCTATCTTTTTGTTCGCATCAGGCGGCATCAGCCTCCCGATATTCGCTTTAATAATCTTGACCGCATCACTCTGCCAAATTATTTTCCGGATGAGTGAGACCACGAGTTCGGGTTTAAAAATTTGTTCAAATACCACGACCGCACTGCTCGTGTAGACCAAAAGCTTCGCATTGGTCTCTTGCGGACTCTTCGGCAGGGGCACAACTATTGCGGGCATTTTCAAGGCCGAGAGCTCGGTGATCGTGGAGATGCCAGCCCGGCAAATCACGAAATCAGCCGCCGCGTACGCATCTTTTAACTCCTCATCAAGGTAATCATACAGGTGATAGTGCGGATGCTCAAAGCGCTTGCTTTTTTTTGCCTTGCCTCCTGTGACATGAATCACCTGAACATATTTTACAATCTCGGGCGCCGCATCTAAAATCACTTCGTTAATCTTCGCTGATCCCTGGCTGCCGCCCATCACCAGCATGACCGGATAATCAGAATTGAGATGAAAAATTTTCCGGGCGCGCTCCTTCGAGCCGCCAAAAATTTCCCGGCGGACAGGGTTGCCGGTCACGTGGATTTTCGATTTTTTTATTTTTTTCAGCAGCCCGGAAAAGCCATAAAAATTTTTTCCGCTCCAGGAAAAACTCACAGTGATAGCGCGAGTCACCGGCGCGACAAGTCTCGTGGCAAGAAGCAGATCAAAATCCGGCTGATGAATAACCACTGGCACGCCAAAGAAAAAACCCGCCCAGGCAAGAGGCACTTGCACGAAACTACCGGCGCCAAAAATCACGTCTGGGCGATATTTGCGAACTAGATATAGGGATTTCAAAAACCCGGCTACAATTTTGAATAAATCAAAAAAATTGAGGAATGAAAAATAGCGGCGCCATTTACCGGCCGGAATCGAGAGATAAGCAAGGGAACGCTTTGAGCTTGAGATCATCTTTTTTTCTACCCCTTGGTTTCCCACAACAAAAAATTTGACATCCGGAACAAGGTCGGCTAGGGTCTCGGCCACGGCCAATACCGGCGCAGTCGCTCCTCCTGTTCCGCCACCAGCTAGAAAAATTTTCATCTCGTTAGAAATCCCATGCGATTGAATTATAAATCATTTTTGTTCCCTCTGCAGTCTTGGTCCAGGTAAAACGCGCCGCGTTATCGCGACCCGCACGTCTCGAATCCTCGAGCGAAGCTTCATTTTGCCACAACGTTGAAATTTTTTCCGCCATATCCTCTACGTTTCTCGGATTGAAATACAAAGCGCCTGACCCCAAAACCTCGCGCAGAACAGCAATGTCAGAAGCCAGGACAGCTGTTCCAGAGCTTTGAGCCTCGATCCCCACGAGTCCAAATCCCTCGGTCAGGGAAGGAATCACAAATATCCTCGCCGCTCGGTAAAGCGCAGCCAAATCCGGCTCTGGGACATAACCCAAAGCCCGGATGTAATCCGCATTCTTTATGCTCAATATCTCATTTTTGATTTCCGGATAAAAATCATCAATCTTGCCGGCCAGCACGAGTTCACAGTCCAATGAATATTTATCTCGCACCAAATCAAAAGCAGCGGCGAGTCTTGGCAAATTTTTGTACTGACGCCACACGCCGACAAACAGCAAAAAAGGTTTTTGAATATTATATCGCTTCAACACTGCATCTGTATCATTAATACTAGCCAATTTGAGGCCCGCACCTTCGTAGATAACTGTGATTTTTTCCAATCCTACATGAAAAACCTTCAGGATATCCCGCTTGGTCGCCTCGGACACCGCAATTATTCTCTTGGCGCGCTTGATGGCCGCCCAAATCACGAGGCGATAAGCCAGCCTGTGCACGAACCGCGATTTCTTTCGGCCGGGAAACCGATGGTGGATAATGTCATGAATCGTGACCACAAATTTTCCGGGATACAGAATCGGCACGTTAAAGCTCGGAAAATGCACGATATCCAGTTTGAGTTTGAAAAGCTCCCAGATAAAATACGTTTGCTCCGAAAGCGAATAATATTTTGATTTTACAATAATTTTTTGAAATTTGTCATTTGAAATTTGAAATTTAGAAGCTAACATGGATTCAGAAAACAACAAAACATAAATATTCTCATTGTCAATCTCGGAAAGGTGTTTGATGAGTTCTTCCACATACCGCCCTATCCCCTCTCCAGTTCCAGCCATCCGACAATCAATGCCAATTCTCATAACATTTTTTCTCCCTCTCCGATGACGGAGAGGGTTGGGGTGAGGTTACTAACATTTGTAAACAATTCAATTGTCGATCGAGCCGTATTCTCCCATTTAAACCCTGCCGCTGCTATTTGTCCTTTCCTTATCAAATCATCGTACAGACGTTCGTCATTTTCCAGCTCTAGCATAGCATCCGCAATCTCGCTCGGGCGGAACGGATTCACAAACAACGCAAAATCCCCAGCAACTTCGATGAGGCTGGAGTTATAACTGGTCAAAACTGGAAGCCCCGCAGAAGCGGCTTCGAGAACCGGAAAACCAAAACCCTCATAAAAACTGGGAAAAACGAAAGCGAACGCACCTTGATAAAGCCGGGCCTTGTCTGCTTCGCTGACGTCTTTTTCAATCCTGATCGATCCCCGCAAATGAGCGGAAATCCGAAGCATGGTTTTCCAGCCGCTTGAACCCGCGATCACGAGCGGCCTGCGGATCTTGCTGGATTTATAATACTCTTCATAAGCCGCCACCACCCCTTCGATATTTTTCCGCGGCTCAAAAGTGCCGAAATACAAAAAGTAGGTTGTAGGTTGTGGGTTGTAGGTTGTAGGTTTATTTGCAGGGATGGTACCGGGATAGATCACTTGAACCTTACTTTTGCTGACTCCGTAAAGCTCCACCAAATCCTGCTTCGTATTCTCTGATACGGCAATGATTCGATTTGCTCTGCTAGCCGCAGCTCGGTAATTCATAAACCAATGCCAGATTCGTCTGCGCCACGTAAAAAAGGCTGGACTGACTTCAAAAAATAAATCGTGAAAAGTGACCGCAAGCGGTGTGGAATCTCGCAGCGCAGTCGCCCGCCAATGCGGGGAAAAAAATAAATCGATATTCCCCACCAAATGCTCGATGGTTGGAAAACCAAGCTTTTGGCCGAGATTAAAAAGTTTATTTGGATACCTCGTGACAATCATCTCAACGTTGGCATATTTATATTCGGGCAGTGATACTCTTCGAAAAGAATTGGCAAACAACACATACTGATTGATGTTATCAATTTCAAAGATGTTGCGCAGCAAATTGTCGAGATACATCTCTACCCCGGTGGTCTTCCCTTCCATAAGCGCCCGAATGTCTATCCCAATTCGCATAACGTTAGTTTTCTCCCCCTCGTGAGGGGGAGATGAAGAGGGGGTTTTCCTCCCTCTCCGGTATCGGAGAGGGTTGGGGTGAGGTAATGACCCTTGTTATAAACTCGAAAATTTTCCGCTTAAATTCTTCCTTGCCAAATTGAAGCACAGTAGTCCTGATTTTTTCTGAATTAAATTCCATTGTTTGGAATCTGTTAACTGCGGCTACGATATCTTGCACGTTCTGATTCGCGAACAGAGCCCCATTCTCCCTGTCTCTGACAAATTCGGCTGTGCCACCCTTGTTCAATCCGATCACCGGAGTGCCGCAAGCCAGGGATTCGAGCACCATGATCCCCGCATCTTCGAGAGCCGGAAAAACAAAGGCCTGTGCCTGGGCGTATAATTTTTGTAAATTCGTGTCAGTCACCCGCCCTAAAAATTCTATATTCTTTGATTGCTTGCTCTTCACTTTTAATTCTTGCAATTGCGTTCCGGTTCCTATGACTTTCAAAGGCAATTTCAATTTGCGGAATGCTTGCACAACAAGATCAATTTTCTTGTAAGGCTCGAGCCGCGACCCGGTGAGGAAATACGCTCCCTTCTCTCTCTTCTTTGCAAGGAGAGGGTTGGGGTGAGGTCGAAAAAACTCGGTATCAACTGGTGGATAAATCACCGTAGAGTCCCTCGCATAATATTTTTTTATCCGCTCCTGTACTGTCCGAGAATTAGCAATGAACCAATCTGGACGCAACGCAGCTCTCAAATCCCACTTGGTTTGGTGATTTTTGATGTAAATGTGCGCGAGAATTTTCAGGAACTTGGGGTAAGGAAGATTTTCAATATAATCGTCGTGATTCTCCCAAATATACCGGGTTGGGGTATGGCAATAACAAATGTGAACAGCTTTTTGCGGTTTCAATGCGCCCATGGCAAATGCGGATGAATCAGAGAGCACCACATCATATCCGCTCAAATCAAACCGCTCCATAGCCCAGCCCATCAGCGGTAAAAACCATTTGTAGTGCGCCAGCGCTCCAGGAATTTTTTGCAAAAAACTAGATCTCACATCCCAGCCGTCATACCTCCCGCCTGTGCGATTGCGATCATAAAATAAAGTATACACCGGAGCCTCGGGAAAAAGCTCATGGAAAGCCTCGAGCACTTTTTCTGCTCCCCCTTGCTGAATCAAAAATTCGTGTACGAGGGCAACTCGCATTTACTCTCCCCCTCGTGAGGGGGAGCCGGAGGGGGTTAGACTGAATTCATTGCCCCTTACCTCCCCTAACCCCCGCCCGAACGCCTCAGGCGGGCAGGCCTCCTCATGAGGAGGGAAAATTATATCAGTAGTCAACATTCACTCTGCGGGTCAAAAGGAAATAAAAAGTTTTTGCGATCACATAGAGGTCGAGCCATAGAGACCAGTTTTCGATGTAGAGCAAATCAAGTTTGATCTCATCCTCAAAATCCAGTTCCTGGTTGGCAAATTGATTGAGTTGCGCCAGTCCCGTCGCACCCGGTTTGATCACGAAAATTTTCTTGTACTGAAGGGAGTTTTCAAATTTCTCCACCTCGCGCACCATGTGAATCCGCGGCCCGACGAGCGACATCTGACCTCGCAGCACGTGCCAGAACTGAGGGAGCTCGTCGAGTTTCGAGCGCCGTAAAAATTTTCCGACTGCGGTCACGCGCGGATCGTTTTTTATCTTGACGTACGGCCCGCGTCGCGAATTACTTTCTTCGAGCTCCTGCCGGATACGGTCCCCTGCTGCGGTCCCCTCGGACATATCAGCATGCATCGAACGGAATTTGTAAAATTCAAAATTGTGCCGGCTAGATCCTCGGCGCTGGTGAAAAAAAATCGGCCCGCGCGAGGTGAGACGAATCACTGTTGCGATCAAGGCAAAAAGCGGGGAAAAAAGGATGAGACCGACAAGGGAACCGAGTATATCGATCAGCCGTTTCACCACCTTGCCCCAGCCGTCAAGCGGCGTTGGTTTTAGACGGATGACTGGCATATTGCCGATCATATCAACCTCCACGTTAGCCAGGTGACTCTCCAGTACGCTCGGCAGATAATTGAATTTGATGCCAAGATTCTCGCACAAACTCACGAGTTCCAAAACCTCCTCATTTTTGAGGCTAGTGTCAGCCTGCAAGAGTTCATCGATGCGACCTTCGCGGTGCAGTTCCTCAATCCGATCGCGAAGCGCAGGCGAATAGCGCAGCGTGGTCGCTATTTCGTAGCCCAATGTGGCGTTTCGCTCGATTTCGCGGCTGATGGGACTCATGTTCTCGCCTTGGATGACGACGAGGCGATGCCGACCAGTGCCATGCGCCAGGAGCTCGCGCTGCACGATAAGCAGAATGATCCGGCCAAAACTCACAAACAGAATCGCAAATGCCCAGCCCATGAGGATGATGAGGCGAGAGGGAAACAGGTTTCGATTAAAGAAAAAGAGAACCACCACGATCATGAGGCCCGCGGACACACTGCCCGCGATCCGGAGCACCTCGCGCCAAATCCCATGCGTGCTTTTTTGCGCATACAGTCCGTTCAAAGCGAACAACAAAAGCAAGAAAGGAATCGCAATCAAAATGAGCTTTAGGTATTGCGAGTAGGACAAATCAAAAAGCACTGGCAAAGTCTCCACGCGGTACCGCAGAAAATATGCCAGTGAAGCCGCGGCCAGTATCATCAAAAAATCCACTGGCACAGAAATAACATTGAAAGCCAACTCTGACTTTTTCATGGTCTCAATTATGCCATAAATAGCCCTTTACAGCAACCGTGATTTAATAATATAATTTCAGCGAAGCAATAAAATGAATGGAGGCAAAATGAATCGCTTGAAAAAACAGCTGATGTTCGTCTGGTTCATTGAAAGGCGCTTACAAGGATTCGTCCTTGGATGCACGAGTCTCATGGCGTCCATCTTTAGTAGCGGAATAGTTCTGTTATTTGGTGACAATGTCTCATTGCTGAGTATGTGCTTCTTTGGGGCATCAAATCTGATTGTAGTCGCGATTGTACGGTTTGCGTACTGCGAGCCAATCAAGGAAAAGATGAAACAAGGAACGCCGGACATGCTGCTGGAATGGTCGATGCTAGATCTTCCCGATGGATCACTTTCCCTTCAGGAGCCACGAAAAAAAATGGCTACAATCGTGGGTCGAGGACAGAATTGAAACTTCCTTCGCAGCCCGACTGGCCGCAAAACACTGCGAAGTTTCGACTAATCACAAGAAACTAGATTTTCTCAACTCATCGCGGGTTTCGCAACTGACCAAAATCGGATCGCTGCGACAAGAGTTTGAGAGCATTGAAATCTCGTTTACCATGGAAAGAAGCTTCGCACTCCAAATGAAATCCATGGCAAAACAACAGATCCAGCTGTTCCATAAACTCGGATTGCTGTCCGAGGGTTTCAATTTGCGGCAGAGTTACAAGCATGCGAAGTCACGATTAGAATCAATTCTGTCCGAAGTGGCAGCATCTCGTATCGCAACCAACCATATGGGAAAAAGTCCTGCTAAAACCCATGCCTGACAACGCAGAAATATATACGCGGCGCTGACTCCAAAGCACACGCGTTTTTTTTATAAAAAAATCTCCCCGATACTGATCAGGGAGATTTTTTATGTCCAAAGCAAATCTGTAAGCCGAATTCTGTATTTGTGTAGCTATCTATCTTGTCCCGATGTTGCCATCGGGATCATGCACCCTACCAAATTTGGGTTTGCACTCAAGTAAGAGTTTAGCCGTTTCACTCTTGATATTTCTATCAAGCTCTCCGACCTTGCGGTCGGAGTCCCTCAACTTTCGTATCGGGACGTCTCTGTTCGCATCTCGTGGCTTGGTCCGCCGCAAAGGCGGATTGCTCCAGACGGGAATTACCCGCTACCCTTGGATTTGATAACACACCCGCCCGACTCGCTTCGCGACTGCGAAGCGGGCGCGGTATGTGGCTATCAAATCCGGAGTGTTCGGACTTTCCTCCCAGCTCCAGCGTCTGGGGCTGGGCAGCTACCCGAGTTACTTTGGACGATAAAATTTTATCACGAACAATCCCTTATGTCAATATCCTGTATAACTCTCGCCGATAGTCTGCCTGTTAGGAATCTGCAGTTCCTGAAGGATTGCGGTCGCAACATTTACAAAGCCCGGGGGGGCAGCAAGAAAAAAAGTCCTCGTTTGATAATCTGGAATTTTCATTTTGATAATCTCCGGGTTTATCCTTTCATAAATCACGTCCATTTTGCCATTTGGGAGATTCGCTATGTAGTCGCGCAGCTCATCTTCAAAAATTTTATCATCGGTAAAATGCAGGAGCTGTACATCCCGTTCTGATCTTTGCGAGACTAGCTCTGACAGCATGCTCAAAAAAGGCGTGATGCCAATCCCCCCAGCGACAAAAGTCAGTTTCACGCTCTCGTCCTTTGGCAGAACCATATCGCCCCAGGGCCCTTTGATCTCCACATCTGTGCCAAGCGGCATGGCTGCCAGAATTTTTTTGAACTCACTGTGGCTTGGTCGCGTGGCAATGCGAACGGTACCCTGCTGGCTGGGCGAGCTCGCCACTGAAAAGTAGCGCTTCAATCCGCCGGGAAGGATTATCTGCACATATTCGCCGGGCTGAAACGCGAATTCCCGAGGCACGGCAAATTCGGCGATAATCAGCTGCTCCTCAATTTGTCTATTTGATAGTCTTGCGTTCACCCTCCCATTATAACGCGCTAGCTAGCAACTGTCTCGATGATCCGGGCGCAGACCTGATAGGGATCCATATTGGCTGCTGGACGGCGGTCTTCGAGATATCCCGCGTGGTTGTTGGCGGTAACCATGGGGATACGGATCGAAGCGCCGCGATCAGACACACCGTAGCGGAATTCATCAATGCGCGCGGTCTCATGCTTGCCAGTGAGACGTAACTCATTACCCGCACCGTACACGGCAATGTGTTCATTGTGCTTGAGTTTCAGTTTTTCGCACGCGGCGCGAACTTCTTCTATCCCTCCGGTGTCACGCATCCGCCGAGTTGAAAAATTGGTGTGCGCCCCAGCGCCATTCCAGTCACCTGTTACTGGCTTGGGGCCAAAGGAAACCGTAATCCCATATTTTTCCCCCAGCCGGCGCAGAAGCCAGCGCGCTATCCACATCTGGTCAGCCGCCCCAAGCGGGCCAAGCGGGCCAACCTGAAACTCCCACTGACCAGGCATAACCTCTGCATTAATACCGCTGATCACAAGGCCCGCGCGCAAACAGGCCTCCAGGTGCTCCTCTACGAGTTCCCGGCCGTAAATATTTTCCGCTCCCACGCCGCAATAATACGGACCTTGGGGCCCGGGAAATACAACCTCTGGAAACCCGAATGGCCGGTCACCCCGAAACAGGGTATATTCCTGCTCAATACCAAACCACGACTCGAGACTGGCATATTTTTCCGCGACCGTTCTCAATCGAGCTCGAGTATTGCTCGAATGGATCTGTCCGTCCGCCTGCAAAACCTCGCAGAGAACGAGGATGTGCTCTTCGCCCCGAATCGGATCGCCTGTGAAAAACACAGGCTTCAGCTGGCAATCGCTGGCATGTCCTTCGGCCTGCATAGTGCTCGACCCATCGAATCCCCACTCCGGGATTTCGTACAAGGAACGCACCGCGTGGTGCAAAATTTTGGTTTTTGACCGAGCTTGGGCTGTTAGTTTTTGCCCATCGAGCCAAATGTATTCCGCTTTGATCATCATGGTTTTGCTGTTTAATGCTTATTTTTATTAGGACTTACGGGATTGATTGCTCCCGTTCGGGCAGAGCCCGACCTTGCTCGCAAGCATTTAGCCAATTTCTTCGTTAAAACCTTTGCTTTTCGCTCGCCGTAGATTACTACGGCTCGCGCCAATGCTCGGTTTTGCCTCGAACTTGGCTAAAACCCGTAACTCCTATTTATAACAAAAAAACGCGACAGGAATTTTGGCGTGTTTTTTTTGATTTTAATGAAACTTACTTGCTACCAGAATACTAAACCCAAAAAACTAGTCAAATCCATTTATCCCCAGGTGGCAAATTTTTCCGCAGCTGCTACTGCGTGAGCTGCCTCAAGTCATTGGGATTTATCTGCTGAATCTGGTCTAGGGATACACCTGATCCGGAAAACAATACCTTGCCGAGCAGCCATATCCCCACAACACTGATGACTGTCAGCAGAGTGCAAACAAAAGCGACCTGCTTCGCGTCGTCCTCATTCCCGAAATAATATCGGAGAGCGAACAACAAACCGAAAGGCGGCAGACCCACGGACACAAGGTATGCCCATTTTTTCGACTGCGGTGATATGAGGTTCGATCTGCGGTTCTGCAAAGCGTTCATCATCAGCATTTGCGCATCGACCTGGGGATTTTTCTGACCCAGCTCCCGATAATGTTTGAGCTCGGCTTCGAGTTTTTTTTCCAAATTCATTGGGCCAGGGTTTTAATTCTCGGGGTCGTCGCCTCTCCAGGATTTGAACAGCCAGTGCTTGTACTGACGAGCGCGCTGGGCGCCAATGGCGATATGCACCCCAACCACGATGATCAAGAGCGGCCAGATAAATGACCAAAACGAACTTGGCAAGACAATCAGCCCCAAGTTCTTCAAAAAGAACACTACCCCGATCAAAACTAGAAACGTTCCTAGGATCATAATTTTTAATTTTAATTATATGGCTGCCCGGGATGGATTCTCCGCCAAAAGCGGACCCGCCGCTAAGGATTTTATTGATGGCGGGGAACCTACGAATGATTGCTCTCCTGCACAAGGCTGGGGCGGTAGGATTCGAACCTACGAATCGCGGCTCCAAAGGCCGCTGCCTTACCACTTGGCTACGCCCCAGCTCTGTACGGGATTGTTTCTGGTCGTAAAAATCATGGTGCCTTATTTACCCGCCTCTGGCGGGCCCGCTTGCCTGCCCGCCGTAGCTTTAGCGAAGGCGGGGCTACCGGGCAATCGCCTTCAACTGTATCAAAAAAACGATAATAATTCAATTTAAACTGTATTTAAGAACGTCCAAAACTTGCTTTGGCTGTTGAAATTAACTCACGTTTACTATACAATCCGTCCATAACTAGTAGGAGGATGTTTGTCGCTATAATACTAATTGTAATTTTCGGCTGACGAAGAGCCTGCCATCAACCTCTTCTGATAGCCGAACCCCGGGGAAAAGGTCCTCCTGACCCCGGGGTTTTCTTGCTTTTCATAACTGAAACTTTGCGATAAAATCAAAGAGCCAGTTGAATAACTTGCTTTTGAGATAAAGTTTTCACATTTTAGGCAAATCTGAAGTTGTGAAACAGACTCAAACCGTGACCAAAAAAGACATACTCACAATAGTGGCAACAATCGCGGCGCTGTCTCTGCTATGGTATTTTGTCTCCCCCACTCTTCACCAAAAGGAACCCAGTCAGACGCAGCCGTCAGTGCAGATTCAGGACAACCTCTATGGCATGGACGCGACCACCACGGAAAGGTTCAATATTGCCATGCAAGAGGTCAATGATGCTGCTGCCAAGACCCTCAATGACCAGCTCCGGGACGCTCCTCTCGTACTGCATTCCCGCGGCACTCTCTCACCTCGCGCGTTCAATGTTTCGGGCGCAGTCTCACTCCTCGAAGTGGGTGGTCAAAAAATCCTACGATTTGAAAATTTGGACACATTAAATGGTCCAGAGCTCCGTATTTATCTGGCCTCAAACCTTTCTGACAAAGACATTGTGGATCTCGGGCCCATCCGCGCAACCAAAGGCAATGTGAACTATAACGTTCCCGCAAACACTGACACAGCCAAATACCGATATGTTCTGGTGTGGTCCAAGTCATTCGGGATCATGTTTAGCTACGCGGAATTTCGCTAAATTCTCGCGACATTTGACAAAAAAAGTAGTGGTGGTAACATGTATTTAATTATGAATTTAATGGCTGTCACAATTATGCTCGTTCTCTCTTGCCTCTTGCTACTCAAGAGTCAATATGTGGCGGCCTTTCAAACAGTGAAGAATCGCAGGAAATAGCAAACCAATCACGATTTTGAAAGCCCGCCTCAATGGCGGGTTTTTTTGAAGGATGTGAAGTGGAGCTGGGAATGAGAAGTTAAATCTTCAAACTTCTAATTCCACTTCAGAACCACCTTGCAAACGAGAAGGAGAAACGATGAAAGATGACGAGGTTCGGCATGTAACATGTCCAGTCGATAAGCGTGCATGCACAGAATGCAGAAACTCATGTACACATCAACCATCCCTACCCTTGACAACCACATCAACTGACTCCTCAACATATTTCCGGCTGGCAGTAAACAAGCCGTTTGCATTCTTTGAACGAGACATGGAAGAAATAACTCAAAAACAAGAAGGGGGCAAAATCTGTGGAACCTGATGCTATAAATCCCTGTTATTGCGGGTGCGACCCATTTGGGTTTAAAGCATACTTACGACGACAGCGCGAACAAAGAGGAGGTAGGAGTGACAATGAAGAAGCAAAAGCAGAAACCACAAGCAACTGGACGATTCGCGGCAGTAACTGCGAAAATCAAGGCAATCAAACCCAAACCTGCAACCGAATTGTTGTCGAAAGATAACATGAGATGGTGGGGCGTAAGGATCATCCCACGCCCGGAAAAATGGGTGACTTAATGCGAAAAAACTTCCCGCAAGATCCGCAAAAGTTCATCGACAACCGGATGGCCAGACATGGCGCACCGGGAATCGAAGGGACAACAAAGCAGCTCCGCGCTCTGCGTGATCAACTAACGATTGACATGCAAAATGTCACTGGTGACAAGAGAAAAATGCTCGAAGACCAGATTCGGTGGATTGACGCGACTCTTTTGGGTCGCAGGTGAATTTCAGTCTCCACCGCCACGCACCGCCCGCCCAAAGGCTCTGATCCGTCAGAGCCTCTTTTTTTATGGTTCTCACCTCAAAAATTCATATATACCACAGATTTCATGATCATGAAATCTGTGGTATATCTAACTCAACCCTTAAATTAAATAAATATACAAAATTCTTTATTTTACGTGTTTATCTGCAAGGCTCGTGGCGGCCGCGGATTGGGGTTTAACCTGCACCTGGTATCCATAAGCCGTCACCATGCCTGTGACTTCGTGTATGAGGTCACGCGTCTCCCCTTTTGTCCCCACATCCACATGAATCTCAAAATCAAACGGCCACTCTTCGCGGGCTTCAGCAGATTTTAGCTCACTGCGAAAAGCCGGTAAAAACAAACTCGCGAGTTCCAGGGAGGCCTCGACCTCGGCATAAATTTTTTGCCGCAATGTTTTAATGCCAGCCCGCGATTGGCGAAACCAAAAATATCGCCCGCCATTGCCGACCCGGTGCACAGCGACCACTGACACAAGATCGAGATCGCCATAGCCGTTCGAATCAGAACCGATCATCACCCGGTACTGCGCTCGGGCCTCGGCTTTCATAAACAGCACAATTTCCTCGAGGACTTCGGAAAACAGCAATTCCCCACGGGTGGGATTAATAAATTTGAGAAATTTAATGGAGTCGTTGGTCATATCCCTTTACCCAGTACTTTCACGGCTTCTGCAAGCAGATCATTTTCTTCTTTGATGTCCTTCTCCAAAAACACTTTAACACGGAGCTTCTGGCCAAATACTTCATCGAGGACCTGCTCCAAAACGATTCGATTTTTGCGCGCGTCAATCGTATCGCGATGAAAGCTGTACGGAAACACCAATACGAGATCAGCATTCTCGATTTTCAAAATCCGCCCCAGACGCAGACTCGAGATGAGCGAATGATTATATTCTTTCACTTTGGCCAGAACGTCTGCCCAGCGGTCTACTATCATGCCGAGGTCTAGAATAGTAGTTGGTAGTGAGTAGCTGGTAGTGGGACTTTTGGTTTCTTGCGGCAAAACCTCGATATTAGTTTTTTCGGGTGTCAGAGCCAGCACTGCCATGAGGAGCGGCATTTCCGCCACAGGCGTGAGTTTTGATTGCCGAAATGCTTCCAACATCTCACGAATTGTGGCCGACAATTTAACTGGGCTCATGGCCGTGGCTTGCTGCCGAAGTTTAGCTGCCTCTTCAGCCGCGAGTCCAATTTCCGCTAAATTTTTTTCGTCGACTCTGACCAGCAGCACCAAACGCAAATACTCTAAAACGCTACGGGTGAACTGCACGAGATCCCGCCCTTCAAAGCTTATGTCTTTTACGAACTTCACAGCCCCAGCGCGGTTTTCTGAAATAATCAAATCCAAAAAAAGTTGCGAGGTCGAAAGCCTGACGAGTCCGAGGATTTCCTCAACCTCGGAGGAAGTGATATTGGTACTGCCGAAGCTCGCGATCTGATCGAGAATCGACAAACCATCCCGTAGACTGCCATCGGCTGCCCCGGCGATGAGTTTTTCGGCTTCTGGCTCGATTTTCAGAGTTGTGTCGGCAATAATTTTGTCAAAAATCTCCAAAATCTCGGACACAGACATTCGCCGGAAATCAAACCGCTGGGACCGGGAAATAATAGTCGCAGGGACTTTGTTAATTTCTGTCGTGGCCAGGACGAATATGGCGTGGGCAGGCGGCTCTTCCAGGGTTTTGAGGAGCGCGTTGAAAGCGGCTTTGGAGAGCATGTGTACCTCATCGATAATAAACACTTTATAGCGACCGATGCTCGGCGAAAATTTCACGTGCTCGATGATGTCCCGAATATTCTCGACGCCTGTGTAGCTCGCAGCATCTATTTCGAGAAGATCAAGAAACCGGCCCTCTTGAATCGCGACGCAATTCAAGCACCCGTTGCATGGCTCGCCGTCTTTCACCTCCTTGCAGTTCACGGCTTTGGCCAAAATACGCGCGAGCGTGGTTTTGCCGACGCCGCGAGGCCCGCAAAACAAATATGCGTGCGCGGGCTTTTGGAGGCGCACTGCATTTTGCAGGATGGTTTTGATGGTTTTCTGTCCCACGACCTCGGAAAACCTCTGCGGCCGATATTTACGGTATAAAACTTCACTCACCCCATTAAAAATTATGAAATAAGATAATATAAACTTTGTTAAATTATATCACAAAAATAAAAGCCTCGCGACATGCGCCGCACGGCTTTTTAAACTTTTTTCGTCCCGAATTTTAACAAAACTGCGGTTGCGTCGTCTCTTTTTTTTCTCTCCCTAACGCTCGCCAAATCGTAAAGTACATCATGTATTCCATCTGTTGTGAGCATTACAACATCCCCATCTTCCAACTCAAACGAGCCCTGTTGCGGCGCGATCGTTTGTTCTGCGCCAAGGGCGAGGTTGTATTCGTTGCGGCGCGGGTGATTATCCGCTTTATCCATAATAATCATCCCTCGCTTGAAAAGTTCGCCCACAGGAGTATCGTCTGCGCTGATTCGCGTGATAGTATTTCCGCGGATGTGATAGATTCGCGAATCACCGACGTGCGCCCACACAACCTTTTGACGACCCTGATCCTCCACAACTTTGGCGATTGTAGCCATTGTATCACCAATATCTTCCCCACCATCTCTCGCATTCCTGATTTGTTCATTTATCCCACGCAGAACCTTGGCCATATCGTATTCCAAATCAACGAGCTTATTGTCATCTGTGTCAGTCTGCCTGGCAACCGTAGACATCGATTTATCACCAAGACTCCCAGCCAACCGCGCCGCTCGACCTCCGTCACCAGGACCTACTGAAACTCCATCAAACACACCTATTGCGCGTTGTTCCGTGTTCATAAAATAGTGGTCTTGTCCGTGCGCTTTGTTGTCTATTGCGGCGCCGAATTCAACATGCATTTTTCCCCCTTCAGACTCGATCTGGGAGGTTTCGTGGGCTTCTGTCGGGTGTTGCTCGCTCCCACAGTTTGCGCAGTAGTATTTTGGTCTGTCCATATCCCTATTATAGCAGCTTTTCCATCGTCACATCCCACACGATTTTGGCGATATCAGAAGGCTCGCCGTGCGAGGGAAATTGGTGGAGGTCGAGATATGGCAGGCTGTTGGCTTCGAGCATGGCAAAGGTTTGTGCGTAATAGGGACGTGTCATATCCTCGGCAATAAGGTCAAATCCAACAAGATCGGTTTCCAGGACCCGTGCAGCTTTCAAAAACAATTCGAGATTTTCCTTGTGTACTCTGCCTGTGATATTTACAAAATCTATGCCACTGCCTGGCACAAAATCTTTAAACAAATAGATTTTTTGTCCGGGAAGCGGCACAAAATCAAAATCGAGATTTTGCTCTGCGAGGCTCGCTCTCAACATAGCGTGATCTTTTGGAATCTTGTGCAAAGTCACATTTTTTGGACCATAATCTCCTCTTCTCGGATCGGAATTTTTTTCGTCAATAAGCTCCCCAATCGTGGAACGCCCGTCTCCCACCACGTTTGCGCGATCCTTGCCGCACACAAACACCTGCTGGCGGCCGATAACTGTCGCGCGAAAATTTTCGCCGAGGATATGCCGCTCAACAATAAAATCCGGACGGAAAATTTGCGCAATCTCCATAGCTCTTTTTAATTCATTCTGGTTTTGAATCTCGTATGTTGAATGATACCCAAGTGACCCGGTAGCTGGTTTCACCACCAGTGGAAACCCCAAAATTTCCGCGTAGCCGATTGCCCGCCTCTGGCGGGTGAACAGTTGGCCTTCTGGCACTGGCACACCTGCTTTGCGCATCAATTTTTTAAAACTGCCTTTGTGATCAGAAAGACTGCGGTGCTCATCAGCCAGAGGATTAGCCTCAAAATACCGCCATGCGCCGGCTCGCAGACCCGGTAACCGGTAGCGATATTCATTTTTAAAATTACCGAAAATTTTTATGGCCTCGACCTCAATCCCCCGCTTTTTCGCTTCATCAAGAATGATGAGGCTGCGGTTAAAAATCTGCTCGCGCGGCGGGTCACCCACAAATTTTATGAGACCAAAAAAACTGAAAAATATCAAAATTTTTTCCCAAAGCCAGTCCCCTTTTGGCATCACGACACCGACTATCAAATCCACTGGCCGCATAAGCGTCCGGCGGATTTTGTCCATGTAATATTCGCTATGTAAACCCCAGTGGGACCGGCGTTTAGTGGGCAGACAATAAGGACAGTAATCCATGTGCTAATTTTACACTATTTGCAAAATTAGAGCCTGCTTTTAACGCTGGCGAAATACGACTGTGCGGAAGCCCACGAAGCTGAACACCAGCGCTGTGGCAGAACCAACGGCTGCACCAATGCCGGCCCAGGCCTCTGCCATAAAACCGAACTTTGGACCAATAACGTTGACTACGATTGCTGCCGCGAGCACGTTGATGATTGCCGCGGAAATTGTGATCAAAAGGAATCTGCCCATCTCCCGCCCAAGCTTTTGTGAGTCACCTGATTCAAAAACCCAGAATTTATTCCACAAATAGCTATGTATAGCGGCAAAAACAAAAGACAAGGTTTTGAAACCCACATAAAAATAACCGGAAGCGTTTCCGGAAATGCCAATGAGCAGATACAAAATCCCAAAATCCACAGCCGCATTGGTAAACCCGATGGCGGCAAATTTGCCAAATTGACTGAAAAACGGAACAAACCTCCCCAAAACATAACCCAGGTTAACGCCCAAGATCCACGATACAGGAACTACAACAAGCAGCCACGCAAATGACAGATTCGCGATTCGTTGGACTCCCAAAAAATTCGCGATTTGCCACACAGAAAATCCAGTTATCAAACCGGTTATGATGCTTACCCAAAAATCCTTTTTTTTAAACCCCACGTCTTAGAGCCTGTTTAATAACTTCAGATTTGGCTAAAATGTCAGAATTTAGGCTGCAAACTTTTCAAAAGGCTCATCGATGCTCTGGCATCGCTTCCGCTTTTTTCAAAGTTTTCGCTCAAAATTCTGAACATTTTATCTCAAAAGCAAGTTTTTCAACAGGCTCTTACTCCCCGAGCTCAAGATCACGGTCAATGTCTTCGGCGCTTGCGGCTGCGGAAGGGGCATCCACTGATAGACCGTCAGCCTTAATCACGTTTTCCACGGCGGCCCAATCCGTTTCCCCGTTTTGCGGCACAATGATTGTCACTTGGTCGCCCGGTTCAGCCTTGAAATAAGTAAGCGAGGCCAGGAGCACGCGAAAACTCTTGCCGTCCGCCACCACGCGATATTCACCGTTTTCTGTTTGCGACAGCACACCAAGTTTCTTGACTCGCTCCACGGGCCCGATTTGTTTATAGATAAACGAGCCATCGTCCGCAATAGTAAGTTTGAGCACATCACCCTCGATGAGTTTCGATTTGGAAGCATAGTTTGCCGGCACCGGATATTTTTTGCCATCCGGACCCATCATGTTCTGGCCATCAAACACCCCCTCGATGATTTTGCCACCACTCGACACTGCCACGGTCTTGGCTTTATCCGTGATACTCTGAACCGAACTCCTCGTACCCATGATTTCGTGGAGGAGTTGTTTGGCGGACTGAATATTTTTTTCCGCGCTTTCGAGCATTTGGCTTAAAAGCGCGAGATTCGATAGCTTATCCACAGAATTTTGGTATTAAATTTACTTTTGTATCAAAAAACGTCAGCTGAAAGCTTGCCGTCTGATTATAACAGGCCAAGTCCAATAAAGCAAATGCTTATTCCCCCTGCTAGTCGCGAGATTCATGCGCTGCGCTCCACAGCTCCAGAGGGAGCCGTAAGTTTGCCAAGCTTCGCGCTTGCCGCAATATCTGCTTCCACCTCGGCTCTGGGTCTGCCATATTTGAGTTTGGAAAGCTTCTTCAATGCCGCCGCGGCTTCAATCTTCCCAGGTACCATCGGGTGAGGCGGCAAAGTCGCGAGATTAAACGGCCGGGAACCTGACCCGGCAATCATGAGTTTTATGTAGGCGTTAAACCGGTCGATGTTGATGACATCAAATTCGTTGAATACGGGAGCAAATTCGCGGGACAGAATTTCCGCGTCCTCCACGCCGATGCGGAACGCCACCACAGTGCCCGCGTTGCCAAACACTGCATCGCGAATCTTCGTGTTATTATCCGCAACCAGCTGGGAAATATACTGATGCGCCATGATCAGGTTCAATTTGTATTTCCGAGCCTCGGACAAGATGGTCGCAATGCTATCCGTCACAAAATTCTGAAATTCATCGATGTACAGATAAAAATCGCGGCGCTCTGATTCCGGAAGATCAGCGCGCGAGAGCGCAGCCATCTGCAGTTTCGAGACGATGATCAGTCCCAAGAGTTTGGAGTTCACTTCACCGGTTTTGCCTTTGGACAAATTGATGAGCAATATCTTGCCTTCGTCCATGATTTGCCGGAGATTGAAAGCCGAATGCGGCTGGCCGATGATGTTGCGCATCATTTCGTTTTCCACAAACCGGCCAACCTTGGAGATAAGATATCCGAGCATTTCCGATTTGTGAAAATCACTGGTTTTAGCCATTTCCTGCTCCCAAAATGCCCGGACCACGACGTCACTGACCTTTTCGACCTTGTAACGTTGAAACTCGGGATCAGTAAACATTCGCGGAATCTCTGCAATGGTCCCGGGGTACTGCTTGTCAGCCATGAGAGTGAGCATCACGTTGCGCATATTGTGTTCAAACATCGGACCAATCATTTCCGGCGGGAAAAGTTTATAAAAAATCTCAATCATTTCCTGGACCGCAAAATCCTTTTCCTCGTCGCTTGCCACCTCGAGCATATTCAGGCCCATCGGCCGATCCATATCAAATGGTTCAAACAGCACGACATCATCCGCCCGCTCTTTCGGGACCTCTAAAAGAAGCGCTTCAACGAGGTCGCCGTGAGGATCAACAACAGCCACACCCTCTCCGGCCTGGATGTCTTGCGCTACCATGTTTTTGATGAATTCTGATTTACCAGTGCCGGTCCGGCCAATGATATACATGTGACGACGTCGGTCGTCGCGGGCGATCCGGATTTCAGACCGCACCCCGCGGTAATTGTTGAGCCCCAAAAGCAAGCCTTCCGCAGGAATGTTTACTGGCGCTGGCGCCCGCTTGGCCGAGAGCCACCGGACGTTCGGAGTTTGAATATATTTTGTGGGGAAATGATAAATACTCGCGCATTCCTCGGTATTGAGAATCATTTTCCCGAAGATTCTCGATTTCAGGGACCGAAACACAAAATCGCGAACAACTCTCGCTGTGCTCTTGTTCAAAACGCGAAAACCGTTAAACGGTGACTGTGTGAACTGCATAAAGGATGCGATCATATTACGCATATGGCTTCCGGCCATTTCACTGTCGCGGGAGGAAATCACAATGCGGAGGTTTGCCTCGAATGCGTTTTTTGAAGCTTTCTCCTCGAGCTTTTTCACTGCGTCTTGCTGGAGAGGGGTCAAGGGCTGACGCTCCTGGTATGGATCGAGCTTTGACTCGGGGCTACGCTTGTTTGATGAAACATTGTGAAAGGCATCGGTCATGGCAGTCATGAAGATATGCAGGCCTTTGAGCAATGGGTTATCGTGAGCGTAAATGCTCCCACCTTTCTGTATTTCCCGGGCTCGCCGCAGGATACGGCTTCGCCAGCCCAAAGACGCGGGGCTGAGGATGAATTGCACGGCTGCCGCTTCCTCTTCGGAAAGCTTGGAGAGACTGCTCGTGATAGAGTTGAGCGGATCGCTCTCCATGAGTTTGTAAGTCTTGATCGGATAAAAATATTTTTTTTGTAAACGGAGTTCGATGGCCGAGATACCTCCCCCAGATCTCACGACCTTCGGCGGCAAAACACGATCAATTTGCGCGGTCGGATACTGCGCTTGAATCTGCTTCTCAACGAGATCGCGAAGCCGCGCTGGACAACAAACCAGGAAATGAATCTTTTTCTGCATAGCCACTATTTCAAAAGATAAGGTTTCGCGGCCATGCAGGAAAATCGAAAAACCCCGATTTTCCGGGTGAGACAGGGTCGCGAACAACTGCTCGGCAACTCCGATAATTTCCTTTTCTTCTTTTGCAGGTTCTTTTTCCTTGTCAGCACTGCCAGTTTCGCGCGTCATCAGGACTTCAAGAAATACCGAATCCACGAGCCTCTGTCCGTCGAGCTCGCGGCGAACTTTACTGCGGTACCAAAACAGAACCACGCCTCCCGCCACAACCAAGAGGAGCAGGAAAAAAAATATGACTAGAAATGGATCACTCATGTTATTTCAAGATCAGTAACTTCCCCTTCTAATCCCTGAACTTGTTTCACTTTTGTTTCAAGTACGTCAAGATCATTCAAATCTTTTGCTGTTTCGGCTCCAGCTTTGATCTCGAATCTCAAATCTTTTGCTGTTTCGGCTCCAGCTTTGATCTCGAATCTCAAATTTTTCAAACCCGCTACTGCCGGGTGGACAGCTATAAACTCCTCGTGTGGCAGGGGTACTGGAATTTCAGGCGCCGAAGGATGACCTGGCGGCTGTGCTGACTCATGCAAATTTTCCTCTTGCCCAGCCGTCGCGACTGCTTCCAGTTCTCTCAAATCCCGCTCAACGCTTGATTCTGGTGGTACCTGTCCTGCTTCCAGAGGCTGGACCTTAGTTTCCTTCCCTGGCGGGGTCTTTTCCTGTTCCGACATTTTTTTGCTCCTCGGCGATTGTTAATTTAAGCCTGTTAAACTCTTCTTCAATTTTCGATTCCAAGTCGTTTTTGTATTGCGGATGTGCCCGCAAAATCTCGCCCGCCGGATGATAGTCCTCGTGATCGAGGGCTTGCTTGAGTTTGGCGATTTTCCCGTCATCTACGAGCGGCCGCAGTACCGAAATAATCACCCGGTGCAAATGATCCTCGAGTCGAGCGTACAGATCAGCCTTGCCTTCTTCCGATAGCGAAGCCAAACCCAAATCTGCGAATAATTCGGCTGAATAATCATCGATCCTTTTTTCCAAATCATATTCCATAGCCATGAGCTTCTCCATAAAAAAATTATACGATACTCCGTCTGTTTTGACAATTGGGAGCAAAAACTTGGTTGAGGCCGATTTAATGATATAATACCCCTGAAACCAAAATTAAACTACCATTTTGAACGCTCGCACTATTTTCACTAAAAACTTGCGTTGGATAGATATACCCGAACCAACCGCGGAAGACATCAAGTGGCTTGAGGCTAATTTCCGGTTCCATCAACTTCATTACGAAGCGGTTAGGGAGAAACAGCAACGCCCGCGCCTTGACGCAGGCCGAGGGTATGATTTTCTAGTTTTATTGTTCCCTGTATACGATCAAAAAAATCAAGAAATAGTATCTGGCGAAGTGGATTTTTTTATCAGTCAAAATTTTGTGATAACGGTGCACTACAATCAAATCCACACGATCAACAAAATATTTGCGGCAATAAAAAATGGCGCCGGGGTCAGAGCTGCAAATATGCAAAAAGGGTCGGGATTCCTCCTGTATAAAATCTTGGAGGGCTTGTTTCAACGCTCCTACCCGATCCTCGATCACATGAATGAAGACATTGGGGCCATCGAACAAGGAATATTTCGGGATACTGGTGCTAACATGCTGTCGAAAATCATGCTCATGAAAAAAAACATCATTGAGTTTCGCAAAATGATGAAGACTCATCGTTCAGTGTTGGAGAAGCTTCCCAAACGAACCAGTGAATATTTCAATTTCGCCCAATCCAAGCTCTATTACCGCGATCTGTTGGAATATTACGAAAACATCTGGGATATACTCGAGGCTCTCAAGGAAACCGCGGATGGTCTCGCGGATACCAACCAAGCCCTGGTCGCCAGACGCCTCGGGGAGACGACCAAAATTATTTCAGTGTTTTCTGCGATCGTCATCCCTGCCACTCTTGTGGCTTTCCTGTTTGGGGTCAGTGTGGAAGGTATCCCATTCCGCTATAACCCGCACGGATTCTGGTTGGTTGCCATTCTCATGGCCCTGGCATCACTCATTACATTGTGGATTTTCAAAAGGAACAAATGGTTCTGATGTAGTTACAATCTGAAATGGAGGGACAAATGACTGTCGCGTCGATCACGACAACGTACAGGTTTTTTTCCGAACAAGGAGAAGGAATCATCAAAAAGATCCACGCCAAACTCGGAGAGCTGGCTCTGCCGCAAGCCCGCTGGTTGCACCGAAAAGAAGTTACGTCCAACCAAGTCACGGCCAGCCGCATGCTCTCAATAGTCCCGATCTGTGTGATGCTGGCGTATCAGCGCTATTGGTTATCATGCGCATTGGTCCTGCTCGCCGCCTGGACTGACAATATTGACGGCAGGTTGGCTCGAATTGAAGACAAACCAAAAGGCTCCATGGGGGGTCTGTTTGATTCACTGGTTGATAAGCTCTTCGTCATCGCTGTGGTGCTCACTATCTATTTCTACTCCGGGTTCCGAGCTTGGTTCATGACAAGCATAGTCATCGGCGAGTCAGTCTATCTCACGTTTGCTGTGCTTTATTTGGCTTTTGCCGTCTGGTTCTACGAGGTTCCCCAGGAGGAGGCTCTAAAAAACTTGAGCTCCAATTCGTGGGGCAGGGCCAAGCTAACGCTCGAAATCTGCGCCACCATCTGCATCATAATTTTTTTGAACACAAACTCGAAGGTGTTCGGACTGGCGGCGCAAGTGCTCGGCTGGTGCTCGGTGAAGTTTCTGATTTTTTCATTCTTCGGAAAACTCCGGAGACTTAACATCTGACTTGTTAGCTCTCGCGACAAAAATGGGGAAGTTCCACTCCCCTTTTTTTATTGCCATTTTTTGATAGAATTACACTATGCTCAAGCTTTACAACACTCTCTCCAGGAAAATCGAGGAATTCGAACCGATTCAGGATAAACGGGTCGGCATGTATTCGTGCGGGCCAACGGTTTACGACTATGCGCATATTGGCAATCTGCGCGCCTATGTTTTCAGTGATTTGCTGAAACGCACCCTGCGCTATGATGGTTACGACGTTAAACATATCATGAATATCACGGACGTCGGTCATCTCACTGGCGACCGCGACATGGGCGAGGACAAGATGCAGGTCGCGACAAAGCGCGAGAGAAAAACGGCCTGGGAGATTGCCTCGTTTTACACGGACGCTTTTTTGCATGACTTAAGCAAGCTAAACATCGCGACTCCTGACAAACTCCCTAAGGCTACGGATCATATCAAAGACATGATCAAGCTTGTCGAGGATTTGGAAACTAAGGGCTACACTTATAAAACCGGCGACGGAATATATTTTGATACAAGCAAACTCCCAGACTATGGGAAATTGGCGAAATTGGATCTTGAAGGGCTGAAAGCTGGAGCGCGGGTAGAAGCCAATCCAGAAAAAAGAAATGCAACTGACTTTGCACTGTGGAAGTTTAGTTACCCCTCGCCTACCCCCTCTTATTCTCCCCCTTCGCATGGGGGAGAGCGCAAAAGGGACATGGAATGGGAGAGTCCCTGGGGAGTCGGATTCCCTGGCTGGCACATCGAATGTTCAGCCATGTCTACGAAATACCTTGGCCAGCCGTTTGATATTCACACAGGCGGCATAGATCACGTGCCGGTTCATCATACGAATGAAATCGCGCAAAGCGAAGCGGCCGTTGGCCGGCCCTTGGCGAACTACTGGCTGCATTCAGAATTCATTATGGTGAACGAAGGGCGCATGGGTAAAAGCGAAGGCAATCTCATAACTCTGGAGGAATTAAAATCGAAAGGCTTCTCTGCTCTGGCCTATCGGTATTTTGTGTTGCAGGGGCATTACCGTTCAAAGCTCAATTTTACACCTGAAGCGTTGGCCGGCGCGCAAAATACTTTGCATAATTTATATGCCAAACTTGCGGGCTTTCCGGAAGGAACGATTGGCTGTGCGGAGTACCAAAAAAAATTTTTTAAAGCCATGAATGAAGATTTGGACACACCGAGAGCTTTGGCGATAATGTGGCAAATGCTCGATTCTGACCAGCCCGGCAAGGCGAAATTTTCCTCACTCATGGAATTCGATAAAATCCTCGGCTTAAACTTGAGGCACAAATGGATAGCGCTCCATCAACCTTTTACGAGTGAGGTTGAAAAACTCAAAACACAGCGTGATGAATTGCGAAAACAACACCAATGGGCCGAGGCCGATAAAATTCGTGAGGAATTAAGTAAGCGTGGGATTAAAACCAAGGATCAGGACAGCCAAACCGGATCGGTTATCGGACATATAACCTAAACCTATGAGGATAATTTGTGCCTAAATTGAGGACAAACACGCGGTTGCCCGGAGTTCGGATTACAGGTATCATTAGAATATAATTCGCATAATTCAGTATGCGCCATGCCTGACACAAAAAACCCTAAGGTAGACCCCGATAGTAGAGCTACCGCTCACTACGGGGCAAGCCGCCTGCCGCCGCAAAACCTCGAGGCCGAATCCTCGGTCTTGGGCGGGTTGATGCTTGATCGCGATGCGATTATCAAGGTCGCAGACGGGGTCGCGGCCGAAGATTTTTATGACGGGCGGCACCGGATGATCTTTGAAACCATTCTCGATCTCTACGATGACCGCTCGAGCATTGATGTCCTCACCGTCTCGAACCGCTTGCAAGAAAAAGGATTCTTGGAAAAAGCGGGCGGCGCGAGCTATCTCACTAGCCTCGTCAATGGCACGCCCAATGCCGCGCACGTCGCGCATTACGCCAAAATCGTTCAGCGCAAAGGCACATTGCGAAAACTTATCGAAGCTTCTTCGGACATCATCAGCGCTTCTTATAAAGACGTTGAGGATATTGACCAACTGCTCGATACTGCAGAACAGCGCCTCTTCGGAGTCTCCCAGAAGTACCTCAAGCAAAATTTTGTTCCTCTTACCGCAGTTCTGCACGAAACCTTTGACCGCATCGATGAACTGCACAAAGAACGCGGTAAACTCCGCGGCGTCCCCACAGGATTTTCTGACCTCGATAACCTCCTCGGCGGCTTGCAAAAATCAGATCTTGTGATCCTGGCGGCACGACCCAGCATGGGGAAAACTTCACTGGCTCTCGATATTGTCCGCCATGTCGGCGTGTCTGAAAAAATTCCGGTTGGCGTGTTTTCCTTGGAAATGAGCAAAGACCAACTCGTGGACCGACTCCTCGCAAGCGAGGCTAACGTGGACCTCTGGAAAATGCGCACTGGCCGGCTTTCTGACGCGGGTCCGGACAATGATTTCGAGCGCATCGGACATGCCATGGGACGACTTTCTGAAGCGCCGATTTTCATTGATGATTCCGCTTCCTCAAATATCATGGAAATTCGCACCAAGGCTCGGAGGCTTGAAGCCGAACAAAATCTTGGCCTGATCGTTGTCGATTATCTCCAGTTGATGCAGGGCCGGAACCAGGAAAATCGGGTCCAGGAGGTCTCGGAAATTTCTCGATCACTGAAATCCCTGGCTCGCGAACTCAATATCCCGGTCCTGGCCCTCTCCCAGCTGTCGCGCGCTGTAGAGCATCGCGGCGCTGACCGACGACCCCAGCTCTCGGATTTGCGCGAATCAGGCTCGATTGAGCAGGACGCTGATGTCGTGATGTTTATATACCGCGATGAAGTGTATACTGGCAAAGACACGCGCAAACCGCACATCGCAGAGATCCTCATCCGCAAGCACCGCAATGGTCCGACTGGGCATCTCGATCTCTATTTTGATGCAAACAAGACTTCGTTCCGAAACCTGGCTCACGAACGGGAGAAAGAAGTCATTGAGGAGATAGAAGAAATATGATACTACGAAATACGAATCTTTACGAAAGTACGAAAGGATGCTTTTTTCGTATTTTCGTATTGTTTCGTTATTTCGTAGTAACATGAATATTTTACCTAAATCAATCCGAAAACTTACCGAGGAGTTTTCAAAGCTCCCTGGCATTGGCCCCAAAACCGCGTCCCGTCTGACTTTTTTTTACTCAAAAACAAGGACGTGGATAGAGAAGCACTCGGCAAAGCTGTCAATGAACTGAAATTGGAACTAACATTTTGCCAGCAGTGTCACAACCTCGCGGAGACTATTCTCTGCGCTATTTGCGCAGACAAAAACCGCGAACAGAATCTCATCTGTGTGGTCGAGGAACCGCTTGATGTCGTGGCCTTGGAGCAAGGACGACGCTTTATTGGCGTTTATCATGTGCTCGGGGGGGTCATTTCCCCGATTGACGGAGTTGGGCCTGACGATTTGAAAATCCGCGAACTCCTGGATAGGATCATGGGAATGGCCTCTTCCTCTCAACTCTCCCCTGGCGAGGGGAGAGAGCGGTCGTACTCGACCGGAGAGAGGTCTGCAAAGGGTACAGAAATCGTCATCGCCACAAACCCATCGCTTGAAGGCGAAAGCACGGCTATGTATCTTGCAAAAAAAATCCGCCAGATTCCAGGAGTTAAAATCACCCGCATCGCCCACGGCCTGCCCATCGGCGGGGACATTGAATACGCAGACGAACTGACCATCAGTAAAGCTATGGAAGGCCGACGAAATTACGAAGTAAGTTAAATTCTTGCACACCCTAATGGAGGTCACATGAACAATAAGACTGCTTATGCGCTTGTCGTGGTTTGCACATTAATGCTGGGGCTAGTCACACTGACTATTGAAATCTTTGCCGGTTTCCTCGCAACGGGGTCAATGATAGACAAAATTCTTGATCGTTTTTTACTGGTTAACTGTGGTTTAGCTCTAGGCCAAATAGTTTTTCGCGGCCGGCTTAGGGACCTATGGAAAACATACCTGATTTTCATCATCCTTGAATCCGTTTTTAGCGCTGTGAGAGGGTTAAGCATTTCATTAGTCGGATTTTTCCTCTCCTACATATTTGGTTTAGGCCTCACTTTCCTCTACGAGGCTTTTCAGTTCCAGCCCAAGACAACTCATACCGCAAATTAGGATTGCGTCGCCCATCCGACCAAGATAACGCAACGCATGACAAAAAACTAAACCCCGACTTTTCATCGGGGTTCTTTTTTACGCGATAGATTGGATCTCGAGTTCTGTAAACTCTTGTCTGTGGCCGATTCTTCGGCGATAGCGAACCTTGGCCTTGTATTTGAAAATACGAAGTTTGCGCGTTCTCGCCTGTTTCAAGACTTTGGCTGTTACTTTGGCTCCAGAAACAAATGGCGCGCCGATTTTTGCCTGCCCTGATCCGCCTGAGGCGGACGAAGGGTCAGACACCAAAAGCACTTTGTCAAACGTGACAGCATCGCTTTCTGTGGAGAGTTTTTCTACTCGAATTTTGTCTTTGGGGGAAACCAGATACTGCTTCCCACCGGTTTCGATAATAGCGAACATACCAGATATAATAGCAAACGTGTTACTCTCGGTCAAGGCGAGCTTCATCGCCGGTTGTGATTTTATTTTTTGAAACGAAACCGGCATTTACCTCCAAAACCATATCAGCGGGGGTGGTACTATTAATATATGCGGGCGTCTCCCCGCTCTTCGGTGGGGCCACACTCTCAACGCTCTCCACGATGCGCCCCTGACTTATAAACACAAAATCAAGGGGAAATTTCATGCCACGCATCACAAAATTTTGTATTTTGGGCTTGTCGTAGACAAACAACATGCCGCAAGCTTGGCAAAGAGTTTCCCGGCCGGACAGCCCCTGATATTGCTTGGCAAAATTATCAGCAATTTCCACAGATAAAACCGCGCCTCCGATCTGAAAATTGCCTTGCTGACGCGGCTCACCACGTGAAATCATAAAATATGTTCCCATTCCAAGCAGTATCAAAATCACAATAAAAATCTTCAGCATATCTATGGCCTCTGATTGCGCCGATATAATACCACGACCACAATAGCAACCACAACCATCACGGAAAACAACACGCCCAAGGCAATGAGTTTGCCAAGACTCTGCAGGAACACCGCGACACCGCCAAACACTGCGGCCAAAAAATAGAGAAACAAAACAGCCTGCCGCTGCGAGAGGCCGATGTCGAGAAGCCGAAAATGAAGGTGCTGTTTATCACCCACAAATGGCGAAGCTCTGGCCACAAGTCGCCGCACGATGACCCAAACCGCATCCAGAATCGGGATGCCTAAAACGAGCAGCGCGGTGGCGATTTTTCCGCCAGAGATCACGGCCAATACCCCGATCATAAAACCCGTGAAAGTGCTGCCTCCTTCACCAAGAAAAATCTTTGCGGGGGAAAAATTGAACGGTAAAAAACCAAAACAGACGGCTGCAAACACCAAGGACACGAAAGCGGTGGTGGTTTGGTGGACTGCTGGCGCCAAAGATAATCCGAAAATCACGAGGCCGGCAATACCCGCGATTCCACTCACCAAACCGTCCATTCCATCGAGAAATTTAGTAGTATAGGTCATGCCCAGAATCCACAGCAGCACCACAGCGCTGCCGAAAATCGGGAAAGTGCCGAGCTTGTACTGATCAAGAACTATAGCTCCTCCCAAAGGATTCGTGATGTAGGAAATGTGAATTCCTGAACCGACCGCGATGATCGCGGCAAGCAATGGAAAGATAATCTGAACATACGCCGGCAAATCGTATTTGTCATCCAGAGCGCCGCCGATGATGAGTACAGCGCCGCCGATGATTATCGCGGCCAAACGCGGTCCCGCGATCTCCCCAGTCAGCCCCGCAAATGCTAGCAGAACGAGACCCACAGCAAAAGCTAAAAATAACGCGA
>JAHFJD010000044.1 GCA_023246055.1 Candidatus Doudnabacteria bacterium | reverse complement strand
AAAGAATAAAGAATTAGGAATTAAGGATGAAGACGGTTTGACAGAACATGATTTTATTATTGGTGGGTCTTGTACTCTCAAGTCATCGAATAAGGACGTGGCCACTCTGGTAGGTGCAGGCGTAACCCTACACGAAGCCCTAAAAGCTTATGAGGAATTGAAAAAAGACGGTATAATGATACGAGTGATTGATCTCTATTCAATCAAGCCTCTCGATGTGGAAACGCTGAAGAAAGCTGCAAAGGAAACGGGAAAAATTATTACCGTTGAGGATCATTATGCAGAGGGCGGGATTGGCGAAGCAGTGGTGGTCGCTGTCGCGGCAATGTCAAATATCAAATGCCAAATATCAAATTTGGCTGTTCGCAAAATGCCGAGATCAGGCAAGCCAGATGAGCTTCTCGATTATGAAGAGATTAACAGTAAAGCGATAGCTAAAGCTGTAAGAAGTAAGTTGTAAGCAGCAAAGTTATGGATAGAAATCTAGCTCTCGAATTTGTTAGGGTTACTGAAGCCGCGGCGATTGCCATAAGTAGCGATTTTTGATAAAATGTATTTGCTATGGAAACCATCACAATTACAAAAAAAGAATATAACGCTTTGGTTTTTGCCAAAGGCGTACAGGCAAAAAAAAGCCCCCCTTTCAATAAAGGCTTTTTGAAGGCGGCTTTTGGTGTATTCAAAAGAAGTTTTGGCAAGAACAGCTCTATTGCGCATATTAACAAAATTAGAAAGTCCTGGAGGTAATGAAGAAGGCGCTGGCTGATAGCGATGTAGTGATAGACTACTTGCGGGGGCTGGATTCTGCCCGCGCATTTTTTGAAAATTCAACTCGCCGTTCGGTTTTATACTTGAGCGTGATATCTTTGGCGGAAATCTATTCGGGAAAGGACATCAAAAATAAACACAAGCTTAATGAAATTGAAAAGTTTTTATCAAATTTTGAAATTGCTCTGATTACTCCGTCCATAGCCAGACTGGCTGGCGCCATAAGAAGGGATTATGGCACCCCGTTCGCCGACGCCTTAATTGCGGCTACGGCATTGGAATATGATTTTATTTTGTTTACCAGAAACGTGAAACATTTTAGCGGTTTGCATGAATTGAAATTATTCAAACCCTATGGATAGAAATCTAGCTCTCGAATTTGTTCGGGTTACCGAAGCCGCGGCGATTGCCGCGGCGAAATGGGTTGGTCGCGGCGACAAACATGCCGCAGACCAGGCCGCGGTTGATGAGATGCGCGCGCGTTTTAACCAAATAAATTTTTCTGGAACAGTGGTGATCGGTGAGGGCGCCAAGGATGAAGCGCCAGAGCTTTATACCGGAGAAAAAGTTGGCATTGGAACTGGACCAGAAATGGATCTCGCGGTAGATCCTCTCGAAGCTACAGATAGCGTGGCACACGGCCGCTACAATGCTATTTCTGTAATCGTGGCTGGAGCCAAAGGTTCGCTCCTCGGCGCGCCAGATGTTTATATGGACAAGATTGCTGCTGGTCCGCGGGCTGCCAAAGCCATTGATCTTGATGCGAGCGTGGAAAAAAATATCAAACATGTTGCCAAAGCTCTTGGCAAAGATGTCAAAGATATCACAGTGCTTGTTTTGGAGCGTGAGCGTCATGAAAAACTTATGCAAGAGATAAGAGATGCTGGGGCTAGAGTGCGCACTATCACTGATGGCGATGTGGCTGGCGCGATAGCGCCGAGCATGCCAGACAGCGGCATTGACCTCCTCATGGGTATTGGCGCTTCCACTGAAGCTGTGCTTGCGGCCGCAGCCATTAAGATTTTAGGAGGCGAAATCTATTGCCGATTCGCGCCGAAAGATGAGAAACAACAAAAAGCCATCGCAGATGCGGGAATCAAAGATTTGGATAAAATTTACAGCGCCGATGATCTGGCACACGGAAACCAATTAACTTTCACGGCCACTGGTGTCATAGACGGTCCATTGCTTCGCGGAGTACAATTTACCGATCACATGATCACGACCCATTCCATTGTCATGCGCGCCTCGTCTGGGACAGTGAGATACATAACTGCGAATCATAAAGTAAAATAAATATGGAAAGGCGGATTCGGATAGATGGAAATTCTCTAGAAAGAAGTGGCGCCGTACTTGATGAAGATCTCGTCAACTGGAAACGCGACCTCGTGGCAAATGGTATGACCGAACAAGAAGCAAATTTGGTTTTGAGTGGAAGCAATATATCATTTGCTGAAAAACAATTTGAGCATCTGCCGGACAAATTTGCATCCTTGTATTTAAATACAGCAGACAGATTAACAGAACAGAGACAAAGAAGATTAACGAATAAAGAGAAGCAGAATCTGAAAGCTATAATTGTTTATGGGTTTCTGTCAGGAGGAGATTTTACCGGGATCGAGATAGAAGGCGCGCCCAAAATGTCTTTGAAATGGCAAGAGAACGGGGGAAGAGGTTGGTAGATGATCTCAAGCTACAAGAGGAAGAGAGATTAGGCAGGCCGCTTACAGACGGAGAAAAGCTGCAGCTGTTGAAAGAACGCGGGGAAGAAATTTTTATGAATTTTTTGGAAGATCAATTTGAAGGACTTTTTGATTTTGATGACGAAGATGATAATAATTAATTTTTCTTAACTCTTATATATATGCTTGATCAACATCAAATCGCGGAGTTAAATAAAATCGCCAAAGCTATGGTTGCTCCGGACAAAGGGATTTTGGCCGCAGACGAAAGTATGCCGACGATCGGGAAGCGGTTTACCTCATTGGGCATTGAAAATAGCGAAGAAAACCGCCGCGCTTACCGCGAAACACTCTTTACTACTCCTGGAATTGAGGAGTTTTTGGGCGGGATTATTCTGTTTGACGAAACAATCCGGCAAAAGGCCAGCGATGGCAGAATGTTTACACAAATTTTACAGGAAAAGGGAATCATTCCTGGAATCAAGGTAGACCAGGGCACAGAGCCTCTGCCAAACTCGCCCCAAGAAAAAATTACCAAAGGGCTTGAGGGGTTGCCCGGACGACTCGCTGATTATGTGATACTTGGAGCAAAATTTGCCAAATGGCGGGCGGTAATAACCATTGGGGCGGGGACTCCTACTGACGAGTGTATTCAAGAAAATGCCAAGAGGCTTGCCGAGTATGCATTGGACTGTCAACAAGCGGGAATTGTCCCCATTGTCGAGCCAGAGGTTTTGCTCGATGGCGATCACAAGAGTGAGCGCTGCGAAGAGGCAACTACAAGAATTCTAAAGGCGCTATTTGCAGAGCTAAAAAATAAAGGCGTAGCTCTTGAAGGACTGATTCTCAAGCCGAACATGGTTTTATCAGGAAAAGACTGTCAGGTTCAAGCGAGCGTAAAGGAGGTGGCCGAGGCCACTTTGCGAACCTTGAAAGTCGCAGTGTCGGCAGAAGTGCCAGGAGTGGCGTTTCTCTCCGGCGGACAAGACGATGTTCTTGCCACAGCGAGGCTAAATGAAATGAATAAAATTGGCGGTTTCCCTTGGCAATTGACTTTTTCTTTTAGTCGCGGATTGCAAAATTTGCCAATGAAAATATGGGCAGGAAAACAGGAAAACATAGAGGTCGCGCAAAAAGCCTTCTCTCATCGCGCCAAACTTAATAGTTTGGCAAGACAAGGAAAGTATTCTGAAGCATTAGAAAAGGAAATTTAATATGTCTAAAACATTTACCGCTCGTCTTTCTAGGTCGATGATAGTCCAAGCGAAAAAAATGGCAAAAAAACAGGGAATAACTTTTGCTGATTTATTGCGTTCAGCGCTTCGACGTTATATTGCGTATGTTAATGAGACAGAATTAACCTCCCCTAACCCCTCCTCACGAGGAGGGGAATAACTTTTATGCGTCCTGCTAACCTACAAACCCGCATTTTTCTCGATTCTGGTGATCCGGCAGAAACGCGCCAGGCGCTCGAGACTTTGGGATTTCTCGATGGGCAGACCACGAACCCGAGTCTGATCGCGAAAAACCCAGAGACAGCCGGGAAGAAATTTAGCAAGCAGGAGATTTTGGAATTTTACAAAAAAGTGGTGCAAGAAATATCGGCTTTAATTCCGAACGGTTCGGTGTCGATCGAGGTTTATGCAGATGCAGAAACTTCTAGCGAGGAGATGCTGGAACAGGGCAGAGAGTTTTATGAATGGATACCTCACCCCAGCCCTCTCCTTGGAAAGGAGAGGGGGGGAGGAGCACACATCAAATTTCCCACGACTACAGCTGGGTTAGAAGCAGCAGAACAAGCGGTCAAAGAGGGTATGCGAGTAAATATGACTTTATGCTTTTCTCAAGAGCAAGCGGCTGCAGTGTACGCGGCCACGCGCGGCGCGAAAAAGGGTCAGGTGTTTGTGTCGCCGTTTGTTGGGCGGCTTGATGACAGAGGCGAAAACGGCATGGATCTGATTGCAAATATTCTCAAGATGTATCAGGATTCAGACAATCATGTGGAGGTGTTAACAGCGAGCGTAAGAAATATAGAGCATATGAACCGCGCTCTGGAATTGGAAAGTCATATTATAACTGCGCCATTGAAAGTACTGAAAGAGTGGAAAGAACTCACCCCAGCCCTCTCTTTGAAAAAGAGAGGGAGTTCTGCATTGAAGCCGGTTCCATATGTTGAGCTTGATCTCGAAAAACCCTGGCAGGAGTACAATATACAGCATGACCTCACGGATAAGGGAATTGAAAGATTTGTAGCTGATTGGAATTCATTAATCTCATAACATGCCAAATTTGAAATTGTCAGTAGTAATTCCCGCGTATAACGAAGGTAAAAGGATACAAGCCACGCTTGAGGATGTGGATAAATATCTGAAAACGCAGACATATCAGTATGAAATCATAGTCGTGGACAATGGCAGTAACGATAATACCTGTGATGTCGTCAAAGAATATCAGGGGAAGGGCATGGAACATGTCGTGCGTTTATGTCTTTCAAAAAGCGTTGGCGCCAAGGGGAGTGCGGTAAAACTTGGTATCATGGAGTATGCGCTGGGCGATTACATCATGTTTATGGATGCTGATAACGCGACTCCAATTTCCGAAATCGAAAAGTTTTGGCCGTATTTGGAGGACGGATATGAGGTGGTGATCGGTTCGCGCTATGTTTCCGAGTCGAATGTTACGAATAAGCAGCCTTTTTACCGCATCCTTTTGAGCCGGCTTTCCAACATGCTTATTCAGATCATGGCCGTCCCTGGAATCAAAGACACGCAGTTAGGATTCAAAACCTTCCGCGGCCCCGTGGCCAAAGAAATTTTCTCGCGCGTCAGCATCCCGGGCTGGGGATTTGATATGGAGGTTCTCACCGCGGCGCGGATGCGTGGTTACAAAATCAAAGAGGTTGGGGTGATGTGGCGCGAGCGGGGCGGCGGTCACGTACCGTTGTCCGCATATCTGCAGAGTCTGCGGGATTTATTTGTTATAAAAATTAGAGCATTAATGGGAAAATATCGTTGACAAATTTACTATTTCCAAACCAGATGACATTGCGAGCGAAGCGAAGCAATCTTTTTTTTGATTGCTTCGTAGCGTTGCTCCTCGCAATGACAATTATCACGCAGTATCTTGCAGCTCCGACTCAAGCTGCTAGAGTACGGGATCAAATTGTAAGAATCCAAGCCATGGGACCTGACCCCCTCAATACCCTCGATTCCAAGGACGAAGGCAAGCAATGGTATTTGTCAAAGATCCAAGTCCCGCGGGCCTGGGAAAAAACCACAGGCTCCTCGGATATTATTGTCGCTGTGGTCGATACCGGAATAGACGGCCAGCATGAGGACCTTCAAGACGGACGAGTGATCCGCGGACTCATCCACTATTGTCAAAAATTGAACGCTAGCGAAGATGAGTGCTTGAGCCGTGTCCACAGTGAGGTTGATGCGGGGGTCAATTCGGATGATAACGGTCACGGTACTCTGATCGCCGGGATTATCGGAGCAGAAGCAAACAATGGCAAAGGGATCGCCGGGATAAATTGGAAGGTCAAGCTCATGCCAGTCAAAGTTCTCGATGCCAGCGGATCAGGTTTGTCGTCTGATGTGGCATATGGCATAAAATGGGCCGTGGATCATGGGGCTAAGATCATTAACCTATCAATCGGGGGTTCGGGACTCGGCGGTGCGGATGTTTTACAAGAAGCAATCAATTATGCCTTCAAAAGTAACGTGCTGGTTGTGGCCGCGGCTGGCAATGATTCTTCTGAACTCGGTACGAATCTCAACAGTACGCCTTCTCTTCCGGTTTGTGCGGACGGAGGGCAAAATGCGATTGTGGGGGTTACTGCGGTTGATGCCGAAGACCGCAAGGCCGGGTTCTCAAACTACGGTTCAAATTGCGTAGACATCGCGGCTCCGGGAGCCGCGAGTTATGTGAACAAACAAACCAAGAAAGGCATTGTGTCCACGTATTATGACCCGTCCCGCCCCGGCAAACATGATTTATATGCATTTGCAGTTGGCACGAGTTTGGCCGCTCCGATGGTTTCCGGCGTGGCTTCGCTGACCTTGTCTGTTTTTCCAGACCTGGGCGTTAAAGTTCTCCGAGATCGGCTAACCGCCAGCGTTGATAATATTGATCAGTACAATACGGAAGGGTGTGGGGGTGGTTCGTGTGTTGGGCAGATCGGTGTGGGCCGACTCGATGCGTACAAGGCCGTGAGCGCGCTGCCGCTATTTTCTAGCGGGGTGATCATCCAAGGTCCGACTGGGATATTTCTAGTGGAACGGGGGCTCCGGCGTCCGGTTGCAGAATTCGTTTTCAAGCAGAGATTCGCCGGCGTGGCCACAGTGGCCACCGATCAATCTCAAGTTGATTCTCTGCTTGTCGGACCGCCGTTGCCGCCGGTGGACGGTACGCTAATCAAAGAGCCTGGTAGCCCGGCTGTGTATATTGTGGAAGAAGGATTGCTGCGCACGCTCTCTTATCCTGCTTTCGTATCTCGAGGATTGAAATTTGAAAACGTAACAATCTTGCCTGCGGAAATTATTTCAACCTACACACACGGCCCAGATGCCGCGCTCCAAAACGGCGGACTGGTTAAATCCCCCGATCATCCCGCTGTGTTTGTGTTTGAAAATGGTTCTCGTCGCCTCGTCTCATATTTTGTATTCAAGCAGCGCGGTTTTGACACCCAACAAATCGCGGATTTATCTCTGGAAGAGCTAGCCAAATATCCAGTGGATGCCGGGCTATATCCGCCATTTGATGGAGCTCTAATGAAAGGGCGAGACAGCGCAACGGTTTACGTTGTGGAGGGCGGAAAGCTTCGGGGATTGACAGCTGTGGCTTTTACAACCCGCGGTTTTAACTTCGCAAGCATTAAAACCGTACCCCAAGAGGAAATCACGCAGTATCAAATGGGAGAGGACGTTCTGGAATGAAAATATCAAATATCAAATATCAAATATCAATTTTTATTCTCGCTTTGCTGTCGGTATCGTCTCCAGTAAATTTTGCTTATGCGCAAGAGACGTTCAATCCCAACCTCCTCATTCCTGATGACCGGTTCGTAGACACCCAAACCTTAGGCGGCGCTGAAGGGATTCAAAAATTTTTCGAGATCAAAGGGAGTGTTTTGGCAAACACATCGCCTGATTTTCTCACAAAGCTGCGCGAGCCTGGGGATGTGAATCTCAAAAGTCGTCTGCCTGATCCGAGACCAAACCTCGGGCGACTCCGTACTGCCGCGGAACTTGTTTATGATGCAGCTACTTCTGCAGGACTCAATCCCCAAGTTATCTTGGTCACGTTGCAAAAAGAGCAAAGCTTGATTGATGGAATTTTCAGCACTGAAGTACGCCTTCAGGGCGCGCTCGATCGGTCTCTGGGATTTGGCTGTCCGGACGAAGGAGGGTGCAGCGACATATTTTTGGGATTTTATCACCAGCTGTTTGGAAATTTTGATGCTAGCGACAATCGCTATATCGGCATGCCTTCCTCACTCGTGCGTAGTTTTTATTTCGAGTCTGGGGGCGTGCGCGTTGGCCGGGGCCCGATGGTAGACGCAAACAACAATGCCTACGGGAATGGCAACCGGATTCGAACAGCCCGAATGGGGGACACAATTACGATCGAGAACACACAAGGAGGGCCAAATAATGCTCCCTCCGCCCAAGTTGTAACTTTGTCCAATTTCGCCACCACTGCCCTGTACCGGTACACGCCGCACGTCTACAATGGAAACTACAATTTTACTAAATTTTTTACAGCCTGGTTCCGCTACCCGAACGGCACGCTCATTCAGGTTGCTGGCGATCCAAAAATCTATGTCATTGATAATAGCCTTAAAAGACAGATTTCGCAGCTAGTGATCACCCAGCGCGGCCTAAACCTTGGCGGCCTCGTGAGCGTTTCTGCTTCAGAATTGGCACAATACCAGAGCGGTGATGTTATGCCGCCCAAGGATGGGACCTTGCTCAAAAATTCGTTAGGACAATTGTTTGTGATAGAAGATAGTGCGCGTAAAAACATCTCATCTTTTGTGGCGGCTCAGCGTAAGCTCGATCCGGTAGCGGCCGTGATCGTACCAGATGACGAAATAACGAGTTACAAAGATGGCGGCAGAGCCCTGCCCCTTGACGGCACTCTCGTGAAATCGAGCGATAATCCAGCCGTTTACATTATTACCAATGATCAGAAGCGTTTGCTATCAGGATTTATTTTTAAGCAGCGGGGGCTGAAATTTGCCGATGTTCTGACTGCGCAGCCAGGCGAGCTCGACACTTATCCTGCTGGCCTGCTCATGACACCTCTCGACGGCACACTTGTGAAATCAGCTGCATCGCCAGCCGTGTATCATGTAGGAAATGGGAAGCTTGAACCACTGACTTTGTTTGTGTTTACAGAGCGTGGGTTTCGTTTCAAAGATGTGGTTTCTATTGCCGCGGGTGAAATTGCCGAATGGGAAGTTGCCAAACCCATGCCGCCGTCAACCGGAGTGCTCGTGAAAGCCAAATCCAGCCCAGCGGTCTATTATATCGAATCAGGTGTGAAGCGCCCGCTCTCTTATGAAGTTTTCCTAGCCCGCAGATTTAGTTTCAAAGACGTGCTTGTGGGCAGTGACCCGGAGATCGAACTTATCGAGCTTGGAGAGCCTCTGACACTGCCTGATCGCTCTGTTGTCAAAACCAAAGATGGCGCGACTGTTTATTATCTTGTGGACGGAGCTCTAAGGCCGCTGACCTTGAAGGCATTCCAGAACCGCGGGTTGCTTTTCAAAGACGTGGTTACAATTAGCGCAGAGGAATTCGCCAAATACCCCGTCGGCGCAGTAGTGGAGAACTAGCAAGTAAAATTTTTCCTCCCCGTTTTCCTTCTCCTCCCTTGATGGGAGGGGATTGAGGGAGGGGTGCCTAAATACCTCGTTATTTTTCGTTTCTAATTTTTGGCTTATTTTAGCAAAAAATAGATATCATTTTGGCTTATATTAGCCATTTTTGAGCCGCGCAGGATTGACAATAACAGTTTTTTGGTGTAATATACTTTGTTACGCTAGAAATAGATAGAATTGATTGTTCTTTAACTAAGTTCAGATTTCGGATTTTGTGCTCGTTGAGGAGCGGTCACAAGATCTCTACAGAACTGGTAGCAAAATTGTTACTTATAGTTGCTATTGAAGTGTTAACAAAACTCCTCAACCCGTCAAACGGGTTAAACAGAGGAGTTTTTTATTCCCCTCTTCTCCCTCGCCCCTTGCGGGAGAGGGGAGGGTGAGGGGTTGATTTCTCGAAATGACTTTGGGCGCTAATTATGCAGGATAATTAGACAACCAATTGCCTGAACCATGTTAGCCGAAGCCAGGTAGTGTACCGCAAGGTTCTACTACCTGGTGCCCAAAGTCGTTTCTGGAAAACAGAAGTTCCACATATTTGACGATCGTTAAAACTGTGGAACAAATGGAT
>JAHFJD010000065.1 GCA_023246055.1 Candidatus Doudnabacteria bacterium | reverse complement strand
TAATTCAATGTCAAATTTTAAATGTCAAATTTCAAAAGAATATTGTGACTGTGGGAGCAGGTTATAACCTTTTGAAACTAATTTGGCAATTAGATAAACTCGGCGTCGCGGGCATGGAGCGCATGGCTGGCGTCCCGGGAACAGTCGGGGGCGCGACTTACGGCTGCGCCGGAGCCTATGGTCAGGAAATCAAGGATCATCTGGTTTCGGTGCGATTTTGGGATGGCCGAAGATTTCGCGATTTGAGTCGGAGACAATGTCAATTTTCCTATCGCTTCAGTGTTTTCAAAAAGCATAAGAATTGGATTATTGTAAGCGCGGCTTTTCGTTTACCACAGGGAAACCCCAAGGAATTACTAAAAATATCGCGTGACACCATTAAATTGCGGGCCAAAAAGTATTGGCCGGGCCTCAAATGCCCGGGGAGCTTCTTCAAAAATTTATTGGTTTCTGACATAAAGGTGCCTCGCGAATTGTCGGATTTGGTTGTTTACAGAAAATTGCCGGCCGGTGTGCTGCTGGAGCGCGTTCGTGCCAAGGGCATGCGTCAAGGGAATATCCAGGTTGCTGGGCACCATGCCAACCTGATCTACAACCCCGGCGGGGGTACTGCCGCGGATGTGAAAAAATTGGCTCGGAAGCTCCAAACCCTTGTCAAAAAAAAGTTTGGCATTATAATTGATGAAGAGGTGCAATACTTATGATACTACGAAATACAAATCAGTACGAAAATACGAAATGAATCAATGAAGGTAATAATCAAAGGCACAAATCTCGAGCTTACCGAGGCGCTCAAACAGTATGTGAATGAAAAGATTGGCCATCTCGAGCACTATTCCGAGGAGATTTTGGAAGCGCGAGTCGAGCTTGAGACTTCTACGCATCATCAAAAGGGTTTTTTTCGTTGCGAGGTAAACCTTGATCTCCCGCACATGCAGGTTTTGCGGGCCGAGAGTACAGGGGCGGATCTATACGCGGCCATTGATTTGGTGGTGCCGAAACTCCGCACAGAACTGGAGCGCCACGAGGGTCGTGCGCATGGACAGGATCGGAGTATGAAGCGAGATCTCAAATCGATTTTTGCTTGGCGGCCGTGGAGGAAAGGGTAAATTGCCCACCAAAAAAAACTGGAAAAAATTTTGGAAGCTTGGTGTAGACGAGTTCAACACTCAATTCTTTGATATCACTCGCGATGGCGAGCTGACGGTGAGGGAAGGCAACTATATCTACAACCTCAATGATCTCGTGAAAAAATACGGTTCACCACTTGAGGTGGTTTTTCCATTTATGCTGGAGGAGCGACTCGAAGATCTGCAAGATTATTTTCAGGCTTACATGAAGATTCAGGGTTACAAAGGAAAATTTTTCTATCATTATCCCATGAAGGTCAACCAGAACAAAGAATTCGTCATGCCGCTCATCTCGGAGGGCGCGCACATGGAGGTCGGCTCGGTCAATGAGCTGTGGCTTGTGAAAAAACTCTGGGAAGGAGAAAAATTCCATTCCAAACTGCGAGTGCTCTGCAACGGCCCGAAAACCGATGCTTACCTGAAACTCATTGACGAGCTGCGGGACAAGGATCTGGCTATCATGCCGATTATCGAGGACGAACATGAGCTCGATAAACTGCACAAGTACAAAGGTGAGGTGGGGATTCGCGTCAATCTGGAAACCAAAGCTGATACGCATTGGGACAAGAAGGTCGACCGTTTCGGGCTGACCGCTAAACAAATCCTGTCCTTGCCAAAAATGAAAAATCTCAAACTCTTGCATTACCATATCGGCTCTCAAATCACTACGGCTGCGAGCATCACGAAACCCATTGAAGAAGCTATGGATTTGTACATCAAACTCTGGAGGCAGCAGCCGAGCCTCGACACTCTCGACATTGGCGGCGGATTTGGAGTGCCTTACGAAAAAAAACCGTTTTATACGGCCAGGGAAATGTCGGAGCGGATCATCAAGTTGTTAAAAAAGATCAGCGATGGGGCCGGGGTCAGGTATCCCAATTTGGTCGTGGAGTGGGGCCGATATATTGTGGCGCCGGCCCAAGTGACGATCTATAGCGTGATTGCGGAAAAGCCGATTCCGAAAGCCAATGCCAAATCGTGGTACGTGATTGACGGCAGTTTTATGAATGATCTCCTCGACACCTGGGCCATTCATCAGAAATGGCATGTGGTGCCGGTAAACAATGCCAATACCGGGGATTTGAAAAGCGTGTGGCTGGCCGGCAGTTCGTGCGACAGCGATGACAAATACACTGCGGGCGGCAACTACATTCTTCTGCCAAAGCTGAAAGACGGCGAGCCGCAATACTTTGCTGTGCTCGATTCCGGAGCTTATCAAGACGCGCTCGCCTCCCACCATTGTTTGCTCTCCAGCCCGGCCAAACTCGTGGCGCAAGACGGAACTATAAAGATCGCCCGCAAGCGGGAGTCCTCGGAAATGGTGGGCAAGCTTTTTGGCTGGGGCAACGGCGAGCATTAACCGCTTTTTCTCCCCCATGATAAGGGGGAGATGAAGAGGGGGTAGGGATGTAATGAAACGGAAGGTCAAAATCGGACTCATCCAAATGTCAGTGCCTCCTACCAAGGAGGCTGCTTTGGTAAAAGCGGAAAAATTGATTCGACAGGCGGTGGAAAAAAGCGCAAAGATAATTTGCCTGCCCGAGCTTTTTAACACACCGTATTTTCCGCAGAAGCCCAAGGCGGACGTTGAGGAATATTGTGAGCCAATTCCCGGAGAAACTACGAAGGTGATGAGCACACTGGCTCGCGAATTGAAAGTCATAATCATCGTGCCGATGTGTGAGCGGGCTATTTTCCCCCTCCCCAGGCGTGGGGAGGGGCAGGGGAGAGGTCGAACGCGATACTATAACACCGCGATTGTAATCAATGATGACGGCAAGCTCCTCGGCAAATATCGCAAAAATCACATCCCTCATGACCCAGGATTTTACGAAAAAGACTATTTTACCGAGGGTGATTTGGGATACAAAATTTTCACAACCAAGTTTGCAAAATTCGCCGTCCTCATTTGTTATGATCAGTGGTTTCCAGAGGCCGCCCGCGCCGCGCGTCTAGCGGGCGCAGAGGTCATTTTCTATCCGACAGCGGTGGGAAATATCGTGGGCTACAGACCAGAAGGGGATTGGCATGACGCGTGGGAGACAGCACAAAGAGGGCATGCGATCGTTAACAGCGTGCATGTCGCGACTGTGAATCGAGTTGGCCGTGAAGGCCGGATGACATTTTTTGGACAATCCTTTGTCAGTGATCCGTTTGGAAAAATCATGAAGCGGGCTTCTACCGGCCGCGACGAGGCGGTGGTTCTTGAGCTCGATTTATCACGGAACCAATTTTTTGCCGAAGGTTGGGGTTTTCTCCGCAACCGCCGGCCAGATACTTACCAAACTTTGACTAGCGGCAAGCTGGTCGAAAAGCACCGCCGTTTGAAAAAAGTGCCCCACTATCGCGACGAAATCCGAGCCTTAGAAAAATGACCGTGAAACCTTGACACAAACGGGTTTGTATGCTATTGTTAGTCGTTAAATCTTACCGTCAGAGAATTGGGCATTCAGGTGCCTGGTTCCCTGCTTGTAAGTCCGCGTCCTTGATGACGCGGCAG
>JAHFJD010000043.1 GCA_023246055.1 Candidatus Doudnabacteria bacterium | reverse complement strand
CAAATGTTTCGCCTGAACGCGAACCAGTTCCTCATCAGCGTGCCAATGGTTATATTTTTGATCCACTTGTAGCAGATCATCGCTTCCAAAAATGAAACTCGCAAATCTGGGAAACGTTAGCTTTTGCAGGAGTTCTCCTGTTTGCGTGCGCTCTTCTTCCAGATAAAACTGCTGTCTTGGAACTGAAAACTCCCACTTTATTTTGTTGCCATCAGGTTCATCACACCGCCGCACGCTGACCTTGCCTGTTTCCTCAAGGACTTCGAGCTGTTTCGCGAGATCGCAAACTCGAAAAAATCTAGCCCCAATCAACCTAACCAATAGCCCCGCAGCCAGAGTACCTATTACAGCGGCCAAAAAAAATCCCAAAATTAAGGACAAAAAAATAGATATCATTATGCCTCCGTGAAGTTGTTAAACTCGCTTATCTCACCACTCGCCGCGAATGCTGCGGAATATGCACAACCAAATCTAGTGCGATAGTATTGCAAAGTTTGGCCAAATTTTCCACTGAATTATCGTCAGAGCCATTCGCGCTCAACACCACCACTTCATCACCAGCCTTGGCGTCCGGAACCTCGGTCAAATCAATCGTGGTGATGTTCATGCTCACACGGCCCAAGATCCTGCAATATCGGTCTTGGTATTTTACCATCCCGATATTGGAGAGCCTGCGGTCCACGCCCTCAAAATACCCAAGCGGGAGAGTGCCGATGACCATGTCTCTCTCTGCCTTGAACGTCATCCCATATCCGACTGAGTCCCCGGATTTAATTTTTTTTATTCCAGTGATCCGCGCTCGCATTTCGAGAACCGGCTCTGTGCCAGCAATGTTGCCCAAGCCATACAGCCCCTTGCCGACTCGGGCTGTATTGCTCTTGATCTGGGGCCAATGCCGCAAGCCGGTCGTGGCAGCGAGGTGAATGAATTTAAAAGGGAATTCGAGAGTCAGTTTTTCAACCAAAGGATTCCAGACCTCAATTTGTTTCTTCGTATAATCATCATCCTCCCCATCTGCAAAATGCGAGCACAGACCCTCAAAGACGATATTCTGGTTAGCCTTGATCAATGTGGTAGCTGCCCCCAGATCTGCCGGCAGGATTCCCTGGCGATGCATACCAGTGTCGATTTTCAAATGAAAAGTCTCCGGTGATTTCAATTTTTTTTCTAAATATTTTAACTGCTCAAGATCCGTAATCGTAAAAGCGATTGTTCGATCACGGTTGCGCTTAATATTTTCAAAAGGCGTAAACCCAATGACCAAGATGTTCGTCTTGATCGCGGCGTTTCGCAAGACCATGGCCTCATGATAAGAATCCACCACAAAAAATGGCACTCCCTGATTGTCCAAAATCTCCGCCACTTCAATGAGGCCGTGGCCGTAGGCGTTGCTCTTCAAAACCGGGGCGATCCGATTTTGTCCCGCTATTTTCCGTAAACTTTCCAGATTATGAAACAACCAGTCACGAAAAACCACCACCTCGACAAGAGCGTCATATCTGCGTCTGAATTTCCGCAAAACGTGCAAGAGTCTCATAAATTAGCTTAATTTTACTCCCAACTAGACGCCATGGCAAAGTAGAGTTAAAATGACATTGCACTATCAGCTGAGAATTAAGATACAAACTCGCCACCCGTCGGGTGATGACCCGTAGGGTCAAAACAAAAAATGACACAGGAAATTGTTGACTATATTGGAAAATGCCGGTCTCAGGGGGTGCCTGAGGATCTCATTCGCTCAAACCTCAAAGCCGCCGGTTGGGATGAGGCTAGTATTGAACAAGGTTTTGCCGGTCTGCCGCCTATGGCCGCTGGCAGGCGAGAATTGGTAGGGATAAATGCGCTGCCTCGTGAACTGAAAGTATCGGAGCCTACCGCCGCGCTATCGCTGCCGCATTCCAGAAAAAAAATCTTCCTGCTCGGAACCGTCTTTGTCGTAATTCTCATCGCGGGAGCGACCGGCTATATACTTTACAGGAAATCGGCCGCATCCCCCGAAAAACTGTGGACTGAAGCCCTAACCAATGCCCAAAATCAACAAAGCGGCACTATTAAATTTGTTATCTCCTATCGGGAAACCGTACCGAAGGACCAAGACACCTCCAATGAAGTTGATCTCTCCGGTAATTGGCTGCTTCATGCCGACGGTACAAGTAATTTCCAAAAAAGCGGGGCAGGGCTTGACTCGGACATCCAATCTACTATCGCCGCCTCTCTCGAGGATTTCAATTTCGCGATAGACATTGAATCGCGCAATATCGGAAACCAGTTGTTTTATAAAGTCGCCAGTAACCCCTTAGGAAGTTTTTCCGAAGGACTTAGTGGAATACCTCAAGCGTCCGTCGGGCTGTGGTACCGCCAAGATTTTGGATCGAGCTCCCAAACGCAAACACCGATTGAACTCATGAAGCGAGTACTTCTCCTCCTCAATAATGCCGACATTTTCGCCCAGCAAGAATCCCTGGGTACCGAAGATGTTGCCGGCCAATCATTGGCCCACTACCAAGCCACGATTGATAAAACAAAATTTGCCAAATATTTCGAGAATTCACCACTGGCAGGCTATGCGGACCGGTTTGCATTCGAGAGGGCGGAGTTTTGGATCGGGCAAGAAGACAAAAAAATTCACCGCATTACCCTAAAAACAAATTTCCCGGCATTTATCACCTGGTATCTGGGTACCGAGATGCGGAGTAGTGGCAACCCGCGTGATGCCAAGCGCCTGTCAGATATTCTCGCTCTGATGTCTGCTTTGGAACAGTATAAAACGGCCAACCACCGCTATCCTGCGGCAACAGGCGGCTTGCCGCAGCTAGAGGGGCAATTACCGCTAGCACCAAAGCCGGCAGACGGTAGCTGCACCGCAGAACAAAATCTCTACTGGTATAGCGAGGTTGCAGGAGGACAAAGCTATGAGCTCAAATTTTGTCTTGGCTCTAATGTTGAGGGATACGCAAATGGAGTGCATGTCGCCTCTGAAAAAGACATTTCTCCTCCTGCGACAGCTGACACAGGCCAAAACCAAACTAAGCTTGCTGATCTGAATTATTCTGCAACCTTGGAGCTTGACCTAAATTTTTCAGGATATAATGAGACCCAAGACATCAGCGTGCCGTCTGGCGCTATCCTGCAGCAATCGCAAGGGGCGAACACCCTGCCGTTCGACCCCAAAAATCTGAAAATCGAAGATATCACTCCGCAAAATTATTAGGATGAGGTCTTACAAAAAACCCTTATATCACTTTACAAATTTAGACGCGGGTCATATCTTGAAAAAAATCATGTCATGATAGAAGCGGCATCAACGATAATAATAAACCGACAAATGGCAGTCTTGCTCATGCTTCGGGATCGCAAAAAAGGTATTTCCGATCCAGGACGGTGGGGTCTCATTGGTGGTCAGCGAGTAAAAAGTGAAAGGCCAAAAACCACTGCTGTACGGGAGATAAAAGAAGAAACGGGTCTGATCGTAAACGAGGCATTTATTCAACCGTTCGTTATGATTCAGACCCGTGAAAAAAAATGGCGGGTTTTTGTGACATATGGTAATTGGAGCGCCAAGGACCTGAGCCGCGGCGAAGGTCAGAAGCTACGATTTGTCCCACTGCATAGAACGTTTCGTCTGCGGCTAGGAGATAAGCAACGGTACGCACTGAGTCTTCTTCGCGAATACATGAATGATCATAAACTTGATGAGCTTTTTGATCGATCCCTATAGATGCCTAACAAAGAGGCCTGAAAATAGGATGCCCATGTCCCTATGTCGTGCCAATCTTCATTTTTCCGCAAAACCATAGCCGCCACCATTCCGTTCAACAAGAGAAAACCACGAACTGCATCCACGAGATAGATCTCCTTATCCGTTGGAACCTTCCGGAAATGATCAAATATAGACGGATGCAGAATCCATCTACCTGCAATCCCAGCACACCCCCTCGGATTCCAATCGTGGGAACCAGGTGAAATAATCCTAGCGATCCGCCAGAATTCAGAACGATCAGGAGGTGAGGAACGCACCACAACACGTCTAAACGAATTCTTATTGTGCTAGGAAGCATGCTGTGTGAGTACTACTAATGACTCGCGGTTGTGATTCACTGCATAGTGTATCATTCTTTTTAATGGTGATATAGACTGGGGTGCCGCATACACCAGCGTGTCGCCCCAGGCAACAACAAAAGGTTCCTTTCCAACCCAAGTTTCTGCACATAGGACTGCTCTCCCTGACCCAAGGGGCTCATGTTGGATTAGATAATCTAATTTCAAACCCCCTTGATACTCCTTACCGAAGTACCTTTCAATCATCCCAATTTTATTGGATGATACTACAAAAAGCACTTCACGAATACCAGCACCACGCAATTCATCGACAATATGATGTAGTACGGGCTTCTTTCCGATTGGCAACATCTCCTTTGGAATCGCGTGCGTTAAAGGCGCAAGCCTTAAACCAGAACCCGCTGCTGCGATTACTGCTTTCTGAACACGACTATACATTTACTCTCCTTTGTACTCCTCAAGGAATCGATTGGCTCCGGCAACAAAATCTAATTCCAGAAGGGTCATAACGTCAACCCCAAAACGACCACTTAAGGTCGGGTCAATCCAAAAGCTCGCTTCCTTAATGAATGCTGATTGAAGCGACCTGGAATCGCCGATGTCCCTTAAGGACTTAATCAAGACATTGTGGACTATTCCAATCAAGTTAAAAAACCTATATTCTATTTCTCTGGCAGGCCGAATATGAATATCTGGGTAGCCTAGATCTTTTATCTCGCCCGATTTATTTCTGACTCGAGGAGGAAAGAAATCGAAGTAGTAAAGTTTCAAGGTTTGCGAATTTATTGGCACCACGGCAAAATTCTTGAATGATAAATCAATAAACACTGGGGAGTCTACCGATCTTCCAAAATTTGTATCTCTAATCAGCGGTAACAGGTAGTTGCGAAATAACGCAGACGACAATATCCGAACACTGTTAGAACTTTCCAGCCATTGTCGAGCAGTTCCAAAAGGAAAAAAAAGCTGCTCGACGCTCATAGTTGGACGCGGATCATCAAGCCTGGCTCGGAGCCTATAATTCTTGACGAGCGGCCCCAGCCCAAGTTTTCGCAAACAGCGAATGTGCTTAAAGTAATCCTTAGCCAACTGCCCAAGCACAGTGCTTGGAATATGCCGTTTCAAGCCAAAAGATTTCATTAGAAAAAAGGCTCTGTGATTCCTGTGCGAGGTAATCTCAAGAACGGAATGAACAGACTGACCTTTTTCTCCTTCGTAGTAACCAATAGAACTTTCGCGTTGTTTGTCCAAGAAGTTCTGCAAGGCAGTGATGGGAATTCGGTTTGAGAGTAAAACCACCAGGTCTTCCAAAGTCATGTTAAACCCGAACATTTACGCCTCCTATATAATCAACAATATGCTATCCTTAAATGACTTCATCATTAGCCGAACATCTAAGCCTGACAAAAAAACACTTGCTTGTCAACCTCATCCTATAAGTTTCAAAAAATCCACTTCATTCAAAATGTTGACACCGAGTTTTTCTGCGCGGCCAAGCTTGGAGCCCGGATTTTCACCGGCCACAAGATAGTCGGTGTTTTTTGAAACCGCTGACACCCAATCTCCGCCATTTTCCATAACCAATCTTTTGGCTTCCTCGCGAGACATTGTTTCCAAGGTTCCGGTGACCAAAATCTTAAGGCCCGCTAGTTTTCCCTCCTTAATTCTTGATTCCTGATTCTTAATTCTCACCCCCCTCTCTAGAAGCCGATCAATGGATTTCTGGTTCTGCGGATCACGAAAAAACTCGTAAACACTTTGTGCCACTACATCGCCAATGTTTTCTATGGCGTTCAGCTGTTCAAGCGAAGCATGGCGAAGTTTGTGCAGCGTGCCAAAAACTCGAGCCAAATCAAACGCTGTTTGTTCGCCGACATGAAGGATCCCCAGGGCCATTAGGAATCTGGGGAGAGAAACTTTTTTGTGACCCTCAATCGAGGCAATGATATTTTCCGCGCTTTTCTCTCCAAACCGCGGAAGCCCAGCAATATCTTCTTTTTTCAGAGCGAATAAATCCGCGGCATCAGAGATCAGGCCTTCATCTTTGAAACGCTCAACAATCTTTGGTCCAACTGTATAAATCTCGAAAGCATTGACAAAATGTTCAATCCGTCGCAAATTTTTTGCAAGGCAATTGCGATTAGTACAAACTAGGGAAGCGCCTTTTTCTCGGCCAGCAGAAATTTGCTGTCTTTTCACTTCTGCGCCACAAACCGGGCACCGCTTGGGCATATGAAAATCTTTTTCTTTACCACTGCGCAATTTCGGCAAAATCTCGACGATTTGCGGTATCACATCACCAGCCCTCTGGACAACAACTGTATCTCCAATTTTTAATCCAATTCTTCTAATCTCATCTTCATTGTGAAGCGAAGCATGAGTTATGGTCACCCCACCCACTTTAACCGGCCTCATCACAGCAATGGGGGTCAAATTGCCCTGCCTTCCGACCTGGACCTTGATTTCCTCAACTATGGTAGTAGCTTTTTTTGCTGCGAATTTGTATGCGATCGACCCGCGGGGCGCTTTCCCAACCACACCAAATCTCCGAAACATGTCCAATTCATCGATCTGGACGACAATGCCGTCAACTTCAAAATCACGGCGCTCTCTGGTCTTTACTACGTTCTCCCAAAACTCAAAAACTCCATTCAGGTCCTTGTAAATCGCCGTGTCATCAGCGGGAAATCCCAAGACGTCTAAAATTTGATGCTCCTCTCCGTGGGTTTTTTGGCCCAAATCTGTGACGAGATGATAGCCATGCCAAAAAAGTTTCCGTGATGCCGTGATTGCAGGGTCCAGCTGCCTTACAGCTCCTGCCGCAGTATTGCGCGGATTCGCGTATTTGCCGTGCTCCTTCTTGTTAAGTTTGATGAAGTCTCTCTTCCTCATGATTACTTCGCCGCGCACTTCTATTTTTTTAGTTTTTTTGAGATTCTCTGTAACTCTGGTTTTCAACTCCTCTGAAGCTCTGGAATCATGGGACAGACCAGAGCTTTTGAGTTCGAAATCCAGTCGCAGAGGAATCGCATGGATTGTTTTGAGATTTTGCGTGATGTCTTCTCCCACTAAACCGTCGCCGCGCGTAGAGCCCTGAACAAATAGTCCTTTCTCATAGACGAGGCTTGTAGCCAATCCGTCAAATTTCAATTCACATACATAATTCCACTTTCCGTACGGCTCCAACCGCTTTAATCTTTTCTCCCAATCCATCATCTCTTCTTCGGAAAAGGCGTCGTTTAATGAAAGCATACGTGTTTCGTGTGCTACCTTTTTGAATTTATCCAGCGGCTTTCCTCCAATGCGCTGCGTGGGGGAATCAGGACTCAAAAGCTCGGGGAACCGAGCTTCTAGTTGTTTGAGCTCTACCGTTAAAGAATCGTAAACCTCGTCTGTAACCTGTGGGTCATCGAGGACGTGATAACGGTAGCGGAGATCGTTGATCTCGCGCTTTAATTTTTCTGCTCTTAACTTGGCTGTTTTTGAGTCCATATCCTGAAAATTTCTAATTAACCTAATTAACCTAATTTCTAAACAATGACTAATATCTAATATTAGGGAAATTCGGACTCGGGGTTTATTTAGGTCAATTAGAAATTAGAATAATTAGAAATTCTCTTAGTCATTATAGCGAATCTTGAGGCTTTCTGGTATAATAATCTTAACCTTTGAGTTTTCCACAGCCTTAGCCACCAATGATTCTTTCTTCTCGAAATAAAATTCGTCTCTCCAAAACTCTTCACGCTCAAACTACACCGTATCCTCGTATGAACGTCTGGATGCGACGGGCGGTTTTCGTTCTCATCTTGTCTGCCGTCACAGGGGTTTACCTGGCGGCCAAGCCATCCACTGATTCGATTCAGCGCTCAAACCAGGAATTGGATAAAACCAAAGAAATCCTCGGCGAACAACAGCCACCAACCAGCAACCAGGCGGAATTGGAAACCTATATCGTGAAAAAGGGAGACACCCTATTCAACGTTAGCCAAAAATATGACATATCATGGCAAACCCTTGCCCAAATCAACAATCTCTCTGAACCGTATCTCTTAAAGATCGGCCAAACGTTGAAAATACCAGACAATAAGTAGTTGGCTGTCAGTAGTTTGGAGTTGGAAAGCTGTCTGACCAGATTCTAGCTTCCAATCAGTCAGTCAAACGAATTCTGATCCGATGATTCGTTTGCCCTAATCTGCCGGTAGCATCGAACATTGGTGAGGTTGAAGGCAGACCAACTGGAACCCCCCCGGCAGTAAAAGCCTGTATGGAGGCGGTGCCGGTGCCGGTGCCATTGACTTGCAGGAGAAGCTGGAAGCGAAAATCAGGGCCGGTGAGGCCAGAGCAGGTCCGTGATTGGCCGCTAGGAATGCTGGGCCACGGGCAGATGATATTGCTTGCGTCTGCCCAAGATAACACATTAACCCGCAGCGGCCTGGTTCCTGTATTGGTAACTGTGATGCTCCTGATTCCTGTATCTGTAGCGTCGACATTTTCCACGTTGTACAAATTTATAACAGTATCGCCCGCTGTCGTGATGGCAGAAACAGGGAGCGGATCATCAGTGAGGTCAGCAATCACATCAAAGCTTGCACCACTTTCGGATAGGGTTTGATTAGTCATGCTGACTCCTCCCAGATTCCTTTGCAGGCGATACAGTCCAACCTCGCTTCCAGAATAAGCCCCGGCAATGGCTGTGGTGCTATTTTTTATAAGAGTCGCGCTTTTGATATCCCTCAAGATAATACTCGAGAGGGTAAAACTCGCAAGACTCACTGCGGCGAGCATCACCACTGCCACGATCAGAGTGACACCGGATTGGGAACTGTCAGTGGTAAGTGGTAAGTGGTAAGTGGTAAGTTTTTTCATAGAATTAATTCGTCAGTGCAAGTTTCTTACAACTTACTGCTGACTGGCTTACTGCTGGCTATTCCGGATATTGCCTTGTGGCCACTGAAGTTTGAAAGCTTTGCCTCACCTGATCGCGAGTCCCCAGATTGGATATCAAATCGAGAAATATCCCAACTGTCGGCTGTTCGCGCGGAGTACCGGCCCCAATCGGGAAGGGGTTTGTGGAGGGTGTTATGTAAACTTGAAAACCCAGGACCTGCACATCATCACCGGAATACGCAGAAACACTACTCGATCCCGGAACACCTTTTTCGATATTTAAGATAGTGCCAGTCTGATAGACACGCACCTGCACCCCATCCTTATCAATCAGCAACAATTCAGTCGCGCTAGGCTGCGGTACCGTGCCAACCGGGTAGCGCGTATAATCAATGCTTCCGTTGGCAATCAGTTTCGTCAAATCCTCGTGGATAAATCTGGCATTTTGGGTAATAGCTTGGATTGCAGCGCTTCGGTGATTGAGTCGTTGGATCGAGAGATAAACCCCCACAATGCTGGTCATGGCTACGGCAAATACTGCCATTGAAACCAATGCCTCGATGATGGTGAACCCCGTTAGAAATCTCGCCCGCGCTTGCGCGCCCGAAAGGCCTCTGGGGCGGGCTATTTCTAACGGGGTGAAGCCCCTGCTTACTACGAAATTACGAAACAATACGAAAGTACGAACTCTGTTTATTATTTTTTCTGATTTTTCGTATTTTCGTAACATTTTCGTATTTCGTAGTAGCTAATAATTTTTCCAATTAGTCAAATAAATTTCACTCACAATCTTGCAGGTAGTGAGGCTCGGGTCAGATACCGCCGGACAGCGCCGACCAGTCCACCACACCGTGGAACGGGCGAGAACTAACGGAGAGGTTGCGTCATAGGGACTCGCAGTGCTCGCATAAATAATGTTGATCTTGCGGCTAAAAGGGGTAGGATTGGCGCTCACGGTATGAGTGTATGCCCCCGCCGATTGAACATAGAGCCGAAAATCAGTTCCAGAGTTGGCAAGCGAAATCGTCCATTTGTTGCTGGACGCACTCGGA
>JAHFJD010000064.1 GCA_023246055.1 Candidatus Doudnabacteria bacterium | reverse complement strand
CTAGAGGAACCCTGGAGCCTTTTGTCGTCACGGCCCAATCGCAATGCATAACACGAACTTAACACCCAGATAGCGACGAAGCCGAGAATGACATAGTAATTATAAAGCCACTCATGGATTCCAGTGAACCCTGGAACGAGATTTAGCACAAATAATATTCCGACTGCCAAGGCCCACAAAGCGACGACCAACAGAGCCGAAATCGACAGGATTGTAATTGTGTACATGTTTCCTCCAAAATTGGATTTATTGCCCTTTACCCGAAACCATGATGCCTGCGGTTTTGAGGATGATGCCGAGATCCAAAGGCAGGGAACGGTTTTTCACATAGAAAAGGTCGTATTGGAGTTTTTTGAAGGCATCGCCCGTACTCTCGCCGTATTGGAAATTTATTTGCGCCCAGCCTGTGAGTCCGGGTTTTACGAGATGCCGCTCATTGTAAAAAGGAATATCGCGTTCGAGGTTTGAAACAAACTCTGGCCGCTCCGGACGCGGGCCGATGAGCGACATTTCTCCTCGGATGATGTTCCAGAGCTGGGGGATCTCGTCAACGCGGGATTTCCGGAGAAATCGACCAAATTTTGTGACGCGCGGATCGTTTTTGGTAGCCCATTCGGCTTTGCCGTTTTTTTCCGCGCCGTCAATCATACTCCGAAATTTCATAGCCACAAAAGGATGGCCTAAAAAGCCGATGCGAGTTTGCCTAAAAAACACGGGACCTTGAGAGCCAAGCTTCACGGCGAGCGCTACAAGCGGCCAAAATGGCAATGACACCGCAAGTACCAGTACGGAAATCAGCACATCGAGGACGCGCTTTGTAAACTCGTAAGCGCTTTTTTCTCCTTTTGCGATATTTTCCAGAAACCAAATGTGGCCAATGGACGTCACCGGGATTTTCCCTGTGAGCCTTTCGTACAAATCTGGGAGGTCGAAAAATTGGATGCGCAAAGAGAGTGTGCCAAACAAATGCTGGACGAGCTCGGCATCGCCGCGCGGGTCGATCGCTGTGACCACTGTGGTTATCTGATGCTGACGGAGAATTTTTTTGAGGTCTGCAGAGGAGTTGTACACCGTCACCCCTGGAAATTCTCCATTGTGGTTTTGAGTGCTGACGATGGCGGCGATGCGGTAACCGAGCTGTGGTTTTTTGAAAATTTCTTCCACGAGTTCCCGAGCTTCATCCTTCATGCCAATAACGAGGATGTTTTTCAGAGCTTGCGGTCGCGCTAAAAAAGAATTGTACCAATACCTCCATAAAGCATAGAGGATCGAATTGACGCCAATGTAGATAAAGAATACAGTCTGCGGCTTGATTTCAAAAATCTTGTCAGTGAGCAGGTAAAAATATCCGCCGGCGATGGCGTAGTTGACCAGGAGATTTCGGAACACCCGGTTGTAAAATTCGATATCGTTTCGTGTCCCAGTGATATCATAAAGTCCAGTAATATAAAATACCGCAATCCAAGCGAGGAATAAGACGGAGAACGGGAGGAAATGCTCCATCCATACCGAAGAACTGGGGAGTTCGCGATAACGGATGAGCAAAGTTAAATACAGAGACGCGTATAGAACCGCCACATCCCCCAAGAAAAGCATTGTTTTTTTGACTTTACCCAACATCTATTATGTCAAATAGTATAGCAAAAATAGCATCACTATCCAATGACAAAGGGGCTCGTCGAAACCGTCTTCTTCTGGTATCATATTTATCATGTCCGAACACCCACTAACTAAATATCTCAAAGCGGCTCGAAGAAACGGCCTGTCTTCGGAGCAGATTGTGGGCGAGCTCACCGGCGCTGGCTGGCGCATCCACGACATCCTAGATATAGTTTTGGAACATTTGCCTGTTGAGCCGCAGTCTCGATCGGAAAATATTATCTCGGTCCAGGGGCTTCGAAAAAGTTATGGCAAAACTAAAGCCTTGGATGGCGTCAGTTTGGAGATAAAAGCAGGTACTGTGACCGCCCTCCTTGGTCCCAATGGGGCGGGCAAAACTACACTCATTCGCATCCTCACCACGTTAATTACGCCGGATGATGGTCATGCTACAGTCTCAGGCTTTGACGTGGTGCGTGATGCAGAAGCGCTGCGGTTCACGATCGGCCTTGCCGGCCAATATGCCGCAGTTGATGAGATTTTGTCTGGCCGGGAAAATCTGGAAATGGTGGGACGGCTCTATCACATGTCTCGGGCGGATGCCGAGCGGCGCAGTGAGGAGCTGCTCAAGCAATTTGAAATCGAGGACGCGGCTGACCGCCCAGTAAAAACTTATTCTGGAGGAATGCGGCGCCGTTTGGATTTGGCCGCAAGCTTGGTGATCCATCCCAAGATATTGTTTTTGGACGAGCCGACAACCGGACTCGATCCGCACGGCCGATTTACACTCTGGCAGATCATCCGTGATCTTGTGGCCGAGGGAACGACTGTTCTACTCACCACCCAATACCTCGAAGAGGCTGATCAGCTCGCCAATCAAGTGTTTGTGATAGATCACGGCCACATCATTGCCGCAGGTACTCCTGACGAACTCAAATCCCGGGTCGGCGGAGACGTTCTCGAAGTGCACCTTGCCGACCACAATCAAACGTCCGCCGCCGCAGAGGCCATCGGAAGATTCGGGGACGAGCCGCCACACCTTGACGAGAGTCTTGGCAAAGTGACCATGCCAGTGAGCGGGGACTCGCCGATTCTCGTAGATGTAGTTCGAGAACTCGAAAAAGTTGGCATAAAAATTTCTGATATTATTTTACGTCGCCCTTCGCTTGATGACGTGTTTATTAAACTCACCGGCCACGGTGCCGAAAGTCCATGAAAAATAGATTTTCTTACGCGATTCGGGATATTATTGTGATGACAAAACGCAACCTATTGCGCTACCGGCGATTGCCCCAGCTCCTCGTGTTTTCGACGATTCAGCCGGTGATGTTTGTATTGTTGTTTGTCTACGTATTTGGCGGAGCGATCAATGTTCGTGGAACGAACTACGTCAATTTTTTGTTGCCAGGCATTCTGGTGCAAACCGTGCTCTTCGGCGCGATGCAGGCCGGCGTGGGTTTGGCTGACGATTTGTCGCGAGGGATGATCGATCGGTTTCGATCCTTGCCCATGGCCCGCTCCGCTGTGCTGGCCGGCCGCACCATCACCGAGAGCATCCGCAACATCTTTGTTGTGACCCTCATCACACTCGTTGGTCTGGTAATCGGGCTTCACATTGACAACCTCTTCAATTTTTTACTTGCCGGCGCGCTGATTGTACTGTTCGGTTTTGCCTTTACTTGGATTTCTGCAGCAATCGGTCTCTCGGTGAAGAATGTGGAAACAGCGCAGACCGTGGGTTTTATATGGATTTTCCCCATTGTTTTTGGGAGTTCGATTTTTGTACCAGTGGAATCCATGTCGAAATGGGTGAGGCGATTTGCAGAACACAACCCGGTGACCTACACCGTGAATGTGGTCCGGGCGCTAGTCTTGGGCCGGCCGGTGGGCGATGATTTGTGGTATTCCTTGGCTTGGATTGCTTGCATCCTGCTCGTGTTCGTGCCCCTGGCTGTAAACCGGTATCGCAAAATTGCCTGACAGAGGAAGCGTCTGTATAGTTAACAGTCAACGATGACACTTTCTAGTTTTTCCCTAGGTGTTAAATCACCTAATGATAGATGTAACCGTTCAGTATTGTAATACTCCAGCCACTGGTAAGGAGTCGTCCAAA
>JAHFJD010000063.1 GCA_023246055.1 Candidatus Doudnabacteria bacterium | reverse complement strand
GCTCGAATGCTACTGCAGCACGTCGATCCGTACTAGGATCGCGTGTTGAGAACGGCCTTGGCAAAGGTCGTAAATCGTGGAGGCACACCCTCCGCCCAGAATAATAATTCTGGGAAACCTGCCGGAACCTGCTTTCTTGCCGCGCAATGCGGACGCAGGATAAAGGCCAGGAAGGCGATAAAGTTTCCCAGCGGTTCGCTCACCGATGCATTTCCCAAAAGGAAGTGAAAACAAAAGAGCATTGGGGAGAGTGATCTGAATTGTCCTAATTCATATTTAATTTATCTAGGACGATTTAGATCCGCAATAATCCAGGCACGATTGGTTCCGACCGTCGTGCTTTTTTCTTTTCTCAAAATTTTAAAGAACAACTTAATAATTTTTCATTTTTCGACCTTTTGTGATATTATTCCTTTGTCTTTTGTTTTCGATCTTGATTTCCGCCGTCCCCATTTCAGACAACTTTTTTGTCTGCGAGAGCGGGGCAGGAATTCATTTTCCCCACACCCCTTTTTCTTCCCGCCCCGCCGAGGAAATTGGCTTGGGATAGGATTGCGAAACGCCTGCGGCGTTTCGCTCCCACTTTCGCTCCAAAGCTTCGGACGGGCAGGCAAAATGGGTTCGCGCTAAGTTTAGTATATTCGACCAGCGGGAAGCGTGTCATTTAAATCCAAAATGGTGCGGGGCAAGGAGCACGTAGTCTGGGTTCAACTCCCAGCACTCCGATTGAGGCGATGGCAGGGGGGCCCCAGCAGCCCGACCGATAGACTGAATAAACTGCTTAATATGGTATTAGCATACTAGTATGCTAATACCGCACAGTTGTGCGTGGTGGTAGGACGCGATGAGGGATGTTTATGTTTGACAGATTTTTAATCTTTGTTATACTGCTATCTCGCTATGCGGAATGAATAATATTCTCCATTGTATTTAATTGTAAGAGGCTAGTTTTTAGGTGCTGATTTTTTCGACTCCTACAAGCTGATCTGTTACAGAGGATCGTTTTTTTGTCCCTGAATAAAAATTTGGAGGAATTATGAATACAACCATTACGCCGTGCCCCATCGGTGTGGTGGGAGACGGGCATTTTGGGGGAGAAGTTATCGTCAGATATTTTCTAGACCGATTTCCACTCAAAGTTTATGACCGGGATCCGCGCAAGCAAAAGATGCTGCAGGCCAAGGGTCTGTTTGGGACACTCGAAGAGGTTGCGCAGCAACCGACGTTAATTGTAGCCGTCCCGCCAGTCCCAAGAAGAAATTTTGAGGATCTTTTGGGAAGGATCGCCCAGACCAAAAAAGATGGCTTGGTCATCGATGTCTGCTCGAATAAGACTTTACCACTGGAGTCAATGCAGCAGATCTTGCCGCCGCCTATAGAACTGATCGGATCGCATCCGTTGTTTGGGCAGGTTACTGCCGCTGACGGACTGGAAGGGTTGACCATCGCAATTTGCAAGACCAGAGTTAGTGAACCGACTTGGGAAAAGGTTTTGGGCGTTCTTCAGAGTTTTTGGCTCAAGGTTAAACACACTGACCCGGAAACACATGATCGAGAAATGGCGAGAGTTCAAGGACTTACCCATTTTATCGGTCGGGTCATGGAGAAATGCGGTCTGCGAAGATCGCCGCATGCTACCAGGCCATATCGTCAGTTGTACGGCGTGAAAGAAATCGTCTGCGCTGACAGCTGGCCGTTGTTCTTGACAACGCAGCTCGGCAATCCGTTTGCCGCATTTGAGCGGCAAAGGTTCATCGAGAATCTGGAGAAGATTTTGGACCTGCTTTCGGTTGCCAGAAGGGACCACGGTGACATCACGTCTCCTCGTGACACTTCGCCAACCCAGGGCTTGAGCTTTTTAATAGGCTGGGTGCTTTCCGAGAGTGAAATCGAAGACTCGCAGTTTTCTACCAGGACGTTTGAGCACCTTCAGAACGTGAAGAAGATCTTATCTGGCGCTAGCTGGAAACGGTTTCTTCTCACCCAGCTTAACGGGGCTATCTTTGAGCTGGAGGAAACATTTTTGAGACAGGCTGTGAAACTCGACCAGCATCTCAAAAAACTAGAAAAAGCAGAAAGATGTATTCGTGCCGCTTAGGGCGGAGATATTTGCAAGACGCAGATTCTCCGCCCGTTTTTTGTGTATTTGCGAGGGTTTTGCTATCATAGGGGAAATAACGGAGAATAAGCAATGGTCTCAAGAAACAAAACTGTAAATGCTATTTATATTGCTGTCCTGGTCGTGGTTCTGGTGGTGCAATTGTGGCCAGCGCTGGCGTCTGCGGAGAATCGGGCAGATGCTCCCGCGACCGGCTTTGAGTCGATTTGTAGGTTAAAGGACGATAACCACCGTTTTATTCAAGGTGCCCTGTATCCGTGCATCGGACAAATTTATGTATTTTCCTTGGGCGCGGGCGCGCTTATCGCACTGCTCATGGTGGTGCTCGCCGGGTACCGGTATATGACCGCGGGGGGCAATGCCGAGCAGGTCTCCACAGCCAAAGAGTCTCTGGATATGGCTTTCAAAGGGCTTATCATTATTTTTGTGGGGTTTATTTTGCTCTATCTCATCAATCCTGACCTGGTACAGTTCAAACCACTGACTTTGCCGCCGCTGTTACCGCCTGGCTAATGATCATGAGTCGGTTGTTTCGTTTCTATGTAGATCTGATCGCAGCCAATATCCCGTGGATCAAGAGGACTGCCTGGTGGGCAGTTTTTTGGTTCGCGGTTGGAGTGATAGCATTCCTGCTACGGCCGGATACGGCGCCGAAGTTTTTGCAGTTTCTCGAGAAGGTGTTTAGGGAGATTTTGGGGGATAGGGAGCCGGTCCTCAATCTGTCCACGGTGTTACTAATTTTCAAGAATAATATTGAGGCCGCGCTCATGGTCCTGTTTGGCGGCATTGTTCTGGGCCTCGTGCCGCTCGTTAGCTTGGCCCTAAATTTTTTCATCACAGGCTATATTCTCGCGCTGTTTTCCATGCGGGGGAGCGAAGGGTTTGGTCTATTTCTTGGCAGTGTGGTAGCGCACGGTATTGTGGAAATACCGCTTTTTATTCTGGCCGCGGCTTTCGGTTTGCGGCTCGGATATTTCTGGCAAATAGAGAGTGAGGGCTCGAACTGGCAAAAGCTTTTGAGTTGTTTTAAGGATAACCTCAAACTTGTGCCGGCATTGGCAGTGGGATTTTTTCTCGCCGCGCTCCTTGAAGTGTTTGTGAGCGGGAGATTAATAGCATTATTATTCCCCTCCTCGTGAGGAGGGGTTAGGGGAGGTCAACCCCCTCTTCATCTCCCCCTCACGAGGGGGAGAATTTATACCATGAATTTCCAAGAAAAAGTAATCAGTATTGCAAACAAAATTCCCCGAGGCCGCGTTGCGACATATGGGCAGATCGCGGCTATGGTGTATACGCCGCGGGCGGCTCGAGCGGTGGGATTGGTGTTGAGAAATTTGTCAGCAAGTACCAAAGTTCCATGGCACCGAGTAATCAATGCCCATGGCATGATTTCGATTGAGAATTTAAACATCCCAAAGCAAGAGCAAGTCAGGCGTTTACAGAAGGAGGGGATAGAGGTAGAATTGAAAAACGGAAATTATTGGGCGGATTTGAAGAAGTATTTATGGAGACCCAAATAATTATGCTCTGGGGGCGGGTGTCGTATAACGGCTCATTATGCCACCCTTCCAAGGTGGAGACGAGGGTTCGACTCCCTTCACCCGCTTGTAGAGC
>JAHFJD010000042.1:9348-10461 GCA_023246055.1 Candidatus Doudnabacteria bacterium | reverse complement strand
CGAAGAAAAACTTCCCTATGTGCGCCTGGCTATCAGAAAAATAGACACCATAAAGATCCTTTTGCTGGTGCTTTGGGAAACAAAATCACTCGAAAACAAAAGATACTTGGCCTTATCCGAAAAAGTCCAGGAAATTGGCCGCATGCTTGGCGGCTGGAACGGTCAGCTAGCAAAACAAAACTCCCAAGAGAAAATCTTGGGAGAAAAACGAAGAGAATAGCGACGACGGAACACCCAAACATTGTCAGGATTCCACAGATTGTCAGGGTTGCCATTGTTCGTATCTAGCAACAGCCTGTCGTCATCCCGTTCGACGTTGAAGATGTTGCGGTTGCCGTTCGAATCGGTTTTATGCAAAACGCCGCCCAGATCACCGCCCCTCAATCCGCCAGTTGGCGGACTCTTGGGGTTGAATTTTATCTGCGATCAAAATCGCCCTAGCGCTCTACACCAAGTATCTTCATTTTTTGTAATCTTCGTATCTCGCTCTATTTTTGGCCTTGGCCAAAAACATTCTGGAAAATACGGATACTGGATTCGGCAGCTCCAAGCAAAAGCTCAGAGCAATATTCGCCTACTACCATTTACATTTTAACACAAAATAAAACAGCCTCGTGCATTGCAACAAACGAAGCTGTTTTGGTTGATTCGCTCAAAGGGCAAAGAGTCAAGGAACCAAGGGTTCCAAAACTCCAAAGCCCAAGAGCCAAGTTACTTGCGACGACGGAACACCCAAACATCGCCAGGAAACCACAGAAAGGCAGGGTAGCCATAGTGCGCATCCAGCAACAGCCTGCCGCCAACCCGTCCGACGTAGAAGACGCTGCGGCCGCCGCTCGAATCGGCAATGGGCTCCATAGCGATCCGCAGCCATTCGCCATACGGCTGGTCCAAGTACTGCTCACGTAGTGACGGACCATCCTCGGCCTGGCAAAGTTCGAGGTTGAACAACCCGGATTTGGTCGCGCGGTCGTAGATATCCTTCCGCGTCGCCCTTGCAGTAAACCCCAGATCATATCCAGAGACTTTGGCGAGATCAACCTCGGTTTCCTCGGACGCAAGCTTGAACGCGGGTTTGCCAATTATACTCGAGGCCCACTCGCTGATCTTGCA
>JAHFJD010000042.1:0-9338 GCA_023246055.1 Candidatus Doudnabacteria bacterium | reverse complement strand
GTTTTGAATTTTCCGACTTTGATTGTTTTCCAAATCGGAAATTCTCGCGGTTCAGGCAAAGCTGGCTGATCGGTCTTCTTCGCCGGAGCAGCTGGTTCCCCAAACGTTTGACGCAAGCGCGGTCCCCACTCGCCGGGACTGTCTATCAGAGATTGCGTTCGCTCTGTGGACTGAAGCAGCTCCCGCGGGAGCTGCTGGGCAATTACAACTGCCAGTTGGAAAAACTGGCCGATTCTCCCAAAGGTATCCTCAAACATGAGTATCCCCCTATTCAATTTGAAATTCAGTCGCCATAGTTAGCAAACTGGCCGTAACTTTTCGTTGCAGCTTGGAGATTAAAAATCCTCACCCTCCCCCAGCCTTCGCGCGAAGCTACGGCGGGCACGGCAACAAGGCAGGGGAGAAAAGATTTGAGATTTTTGACCAAAAAGCTGAAACTAAATTATCAGTTTTCAATCATATACCTTTTTGGCGCTTTTGTCAACAGTCTCGACTCTGCTCGAGGTTGACCCTGAGCTTGTCGAAGTGGTCAAGACTTAGGTACACTTTGTACTATGAATGGGGAGAAAACCAAAATCCTGTTTATCATCACCCAAGGCGAACTGGGCGGGGCCCAGCGCTATGTGTTTGATTTGGCGACTACGCTGGCTGGTACTAACCCCCATCAGTCCCCCCTTAAGCTAAGGGGGGAAGAAAAAGGGAGTTATGAAGTCTTGGTCGCAGTAGGAAATGAAAGCCCTGCGCTTAAAAACTCCCTAACCGCAAATGGAATGATTGTCCAAGAATTAAGATATCTTAAACGCAATATCCATCCTGTCTACGATATCCTCGCTGTTTGGGAATTAAATAAATTAATCCAGCAGTTTCAGCCAGATATCATCCATTTGAACAGCAGCAAAGCTGGGGTGATCGGCAGTCTGGCAGCAAAGCTGGCTCGCAAACGAAACGTAATTTTTACCGCCCATGGGTTCGCATTTCTGGAACCCAATCATTGGCTTGTCCGCCAGATTTATTTCTGGGCTGAAAAAATAGTGTCATATTTTCGCCGGGTCATAATCACTGTCTCCGAGTACGACCGTCAGGCCGCGATCAAATCCAAATTGTGCCCGGCTGAAAAACTAATCACGATATACAACGGAATACAACAAAGCTCTCCCCCTCGCCCGCCCGCCTGGACTTCGCCCAAGCGAAATCGGGCAGGTGAGGGGGAGTTGGAGGGGGTTAAAACTAATTCCGTAACCTCCCCTAGCCTCGCTCCTTCCCGAGGAGGGGAAAAACTCATAATCGGGACAATTGCCAGAGACTACCCTACAAAGGACCTGAAAACTTTGCGAGAAGCTTTTCGAATCGTTAAATCTGAATTCCCCGCTGCTGAATTGAGAATCATTCAATCGCCAAACGCTGCCGCAGAATTGGACAATCTCGACATTTACGTCTGTTCGTCAATCAAAGAAGGTTTCCCCTATTCAATCCTCGAGGCCATGGCCGCAGGACTGCCAATCGTCAGCACAAATGTCGGTGGCATTCCTGAAGCAATCACTAACGGCAAAGAAGGCCTGCTAGTTCCACCAAAAAATCCGCAAGCTTTAGCGACGGCAATAAAAAAACTGATTTTAGAGCCAGGGTTAGCAGAACAACTAAGCCGCGCTGCGCAACAAAAAATCCAGGAATTTTCCCTAGACCAAATGCTTACCCAAACAGAAGCGGTTTACCAAGCGCTTATTTCTTCTCGTAATTCCCTGCCTTGACATTGGCTATGAAGGTTTCAGCTTGTATTACATATTCCCCGCCAAATTGCTTGATCCGCTCCCCCGTTTCAATGGCTTTCGCACGGTTGCCGGACGTAGCATAGAACACCGCGAGATTGATCCAGGCCTGCGGATCATCTGGCTGAAGCTTCACCAGTTCCTCGTTAAAAAAACCAAACCAATTGAGGCGGTCATTGGAACGCGCCAAACTCACGAGCCGGGGCAAATAGACCCCGCTTCGAAATCCAACCTCTCTCTCATCCATCAGCGCTATCAGCTTTTCGAACTTGTCATCCTCTCCGCTGTTGAGGTACAGCATGGCGAGATTGAGATAGGATTCGACCACTCGTGGATTTAGCTCCACGGTTTTTTTGAACAATTCTTCGGCAAGCTGATATTCAGCCATGGCCTTTTCCTGATCTCCGGCATTTTTGTATTCGCGATAGAGATAGAGGTGGGAGTACCCAGCCTCTTGATGCACTTGGGGACGGGTGGGGCTAAGCGCGGCGAGCCGGGGATACAGGGAGAGGGCCTTTTGCAAACGTTCGATTCGGGTTTTTGAATCAGCGGCAAAAGTATAATTATAATGCCGCATGATGAGCAGCCAACCCTTGGCGTTCTCTGGCGCTTCCTCAATTTGTTTTTGCGCCTCTGTGTCAAAATACTTCAGTGTCTCCAGAGCTTCAGGATACAACTCCCCGCTGTTTGCGAACTGCTGGTCCACAAATTCAATATATTGCAAACGATATTCTTGCTGCCCATAGGTTCCTTGCCCGAGGACTTTTTTAAATTGATCCACGATCACAAAAAAATCTTCTTTTTCCGGATCAGAGCGTAGAGCAGCGGCCGCAGCGATGTTGACAACGAGTGGCCTCAAATTTATTTGCCAAACAAGTGGCCCGAGGGTGACAGCATAAACAATCGCGCATCCCAAAATGGCCCAGCGCGGCAGAACGAGTCTGCCTAAGTTTTTTTGCGGCAAGTACTGCGAAGATAAAAAGGCCAAGAAAAAAAACAAAATCATGTAGATAGCAATGGATTCAAAAATAAACAAATCTTGGATCAGATAAGCCACTGTAAACCCGCACGCAATAATCACCGCGCTCCGCATCTCCGAATCACTCTCCGGGAGGCGGCGAACGTAACGCAACAAATAATATGTAGGGTAAAGTAAAAATGCCAGAAACAATCCGATTCCCACTATTCCCGTAGAAACCGCGCGATCCAAAATCACATTGTGAGCTCGGTCAAACCAGACCTGCGACCCTTCATCCTCATAAATTATGGGCGGAAAATTTTTGTTGAATACAACTTCGAAATTTTCAAAACCCCACCCCAAAATCGGCTTTTCTTTTATCCCTTTGAGCGCCGCCCGCCAGGTAGCGAGTCGCGTCTGGGCAGTGCGGCTTTCGGGCGAAACGTTCGCGATTCTCGCCAAAAACGAAGTTTTTACAAAATTGCTTTGCCGAAAACCCCAGAGGAGCCCTGTCACCAGTACCACAGCGAGGATCAGGCCGGCACTCAACCGGCGCAGCTTTTGATTCTCCTCACTCGAGATCGCAAGCAATATCGCACTGGTGATTATCCCCGCCGCCAAGCCAACCACTGCCCCTCGGGTTTGCGTTGTAAAGATGAGAAATGTATAAAAGAAAATTACTCCGGCATAATAAATCCTGGCTATTTTTGATTCGCGATGCAGAATCAAAAATAGAGCCATCGCGATGTGCAAGAGTAAATAGGTCGCAAAAAAAGCGGGGTTGCCAAGAGTTGCATCCACGCGGCTGCCAGATGTAGCCAGCAGAGCTTTCAGATGAAGCGCTTGCCCCAAGCCGAATAATCCGAGCAACAGGGATGAGCCGAGAGAAAAATCTAGCAATGCCAACCAAGCTGTTCGGGTTTTCACTGTGCTCGTCAAGATCACAAAAAACGCAAGCAAATGCAGCCATAGATTGAGGCCTTCGCCCCGCTCCATATCGCCCCAAAAACTCAAATAGAAATTATGGCCGAGGAGCGAGGAAATAAATGCGGCGGCAATAAATCCCAGCAAAAAAAGCAGCAACCAGTTGCGCTTCGGTCGATATTCCTCCGAGACAACATTGAGAACCAAAAATGCAAGCAAGAGGATCTCCACAACTATCCGAAATAGAAAAAGTTTTGTGGTGATGAACGGAAAAAATAGATGATTATCGACCAGAATCGGCGAGAACAGGATGAGCCCGATCCCAATATAAATAGTGTATAGGCCAACTTTTTTCCAGGTTTCTCTCATTGTTGCAATTGCGGATAACTATCGAGCAAGCCAGCCGCGGCTTTGGGATTGATTTTTTTAACCTCCTCAAAATACTTTTTGGCTGTGGGTAGATCTCGGGTGGCGAAAAATTCCACCAAATCCCCATAATAAGTCGCTCTGTTCTGGGGATCTTTTTGTACGGCTTCTAGCATCTGCGGCTCGAACTGTGACTGTTTTTCTTTCCAGTTGAAACGGTACAGGTCCGCGAGGCCTTGATAGGCCAAGGTATAATCCGGTCTCACCTCCAAAGCCTTGTGATAGTAAAAATCAGCTTTTTGCCAATTCTTTATAAAATACTGATAAACATTGCCAAGATTTCCGGCAGTGACAAAGTTCAGCGGCTGCAGCTCAAAGGACCTTTCCCAGGCGCTAGCAGCCCCTTCATGGTCATTGAGAAACTCTTTGGCCGAACCAAAATCAAACCACCTGTCGGCGTCATCAAGATTGTCCTGGGCTCGTTTCTGAAGCGCGGAGAGTTCTGTGATTTTCGCTTGAAATTGCTCGTCGGGCAGGCCGTCGGGTTTTGCAAATTTAGATCGGTCGATTACCAGGATCTGTTTCAGGCGGCGGTCTTCCGCCGTCGGAAACACAGTCAGAATGCCTTGACTCTGAAAATAAGCTAGTAGCCCGAACACCACAGCTAGTCCCCCGACGATACCCAAAAAAATTTTCTGTTTTTTTCCGAATATCATCATATGTTTTCTCATTATATAGGCTCCGACCGGGAAAAGGAAGAGCCCCCCGCAAAAGCGGGGGGCTCTTCTGATACGATCCTACTACCCGAAAAGTCTAAGCCAGAGAAATTATTCTCCGACTGTGATCGCAGTAGTCGTCGCTGTTGGACCAAGGCCTGCTACGTAGTAACCATTGTACCATTGTAAGGATGCAATGGCTCCCGAAGCACCTTGAGCTTCGCTCAAGTTCAAGTCTGACCAGACAAAGTCGCCTGATGCGTAGACATTGAAGGCTGTCGCCTGACTACCGCCCGTATCGTTGGTGGTAGTAGCTGTATCGCCCAAGAGACTCGTCGACACTGTGTCAGCATTGGTGGTCTGCGTCACGGTCGCATACAGATCAATCGTGGCAGTAGCGCCAGATGCAATCTGTAGATAGTGCTTCCCGTGAGCTTGACCGCTGGCTATGGTGTGGCTCCAAGTCTTGGAACCAGCCGCAATGTCCGTACCCGCCGCAACCGTAGTGGACAGCTGGGAACCATCTGCTACGCCGCCGCAACCAGTGCAGCTGGCGAGCTTGGTGTACGTGTTGGCCAGGTTAACTGCAGTCGAAGTCGTGGTCAGGTAGGCCAACCGGTACAAACCGATTTGTCCGCCGACCGCGGAAACCTTGGTGCGGTGAATGACTGCTGTCGCGCCAAGCTTGTTGGCCGGAGTTTCGTTAACCACAGACGGTACGCCTTTGTGCAGAATCACTGCTGAACCAGTGGAGTCTGTACCGGTTTTGCTCGAGTAAGCCAGGGTGGTGTTGGAACCGTTGCCAATGGCAGTAAAGCCGTTGGCTCCGTTCAAACCGACCGCGATGTCTGCATTTGCGGTCCCCGCCTCGTTGGTCCCGAGGTTGACAATGTCAGCCAAGACGGACAGTTTCGCACCAGTGTCTCCCGATGGCACAGTGATTTGACCGCGTTCAAAATTGAGCGTGGTGTTAGCCTGGCCCAGGGAGTAACCCGAAGCGCTACCAACCACTGTTCCATTGAGCTTGAGATACACCTTGGAAATCTGCGTGTAATCTCCACTGGCTGTGCCTGTCAAGCCGCCGTCAGCGACCCGCAGTTTCATGACTGTGATGTCAATCGGTTCATTGCTCGCTTTGAGCTTGATTTCAGCGAGTACCACGTTCGTCGAACCATTCACGACTAATCGTGTTGCTGGAGAAGACGCATCCTCGTTGATCGTCAAGGTCCCGGCCGCGGCAATGGTGAGGAGGGCCCCATCATTGGCAGTAAGCGTCACTGAAGCGCGATTGCCGCTCGTTGCCCCATAAGCCACAACGGAAGCGTTGGTGGCAGAGGTGGTGTCAGTGAGTCCATAGGAATCCACTTCACCCGCATTGGCATTCGAACCAACATTGACATACAGATCCACGACTTTGCTCGTTCCCTTGGTGACAATCAAAGGTTCAGACAAAGCAAAGGTGGAGGTAGCTGTGTTGTCATTCGAACTCGTCGGGTTGTCATTGACTGGGGACAACGTCTTTAGGACTGTGCCGCCCGCAGAGGAAACCTCTTTGAGCGTCAGAGCGTTGAGCTTACCGGTCGAGGAAGCGCGAACCGCCAAAGTGGTGATTCGGATGTTCTCGCCCGAGTTGGTGGCGTCAAACGTCCAGCTTCCAGCCAAGACACCCACCGAGTTGGTGATGACAGTCTTGCTTGTTGGCGTGGAATTCTTGGTCACTGTTAAGGAAGCCGCTTTCACAGTCTGCGTTGATGCAGAGGTGTTGGACGACGGGGTTGGAGTCACGGTTTGACCCGTCACTTCGCCTTTGGCAGTGATGGCCGATGCTGGAGTGTTGATCGCTACAGTGATCGTGTCATTGCTTGACCAACCGCCGCTTGTGGACAGCGTTCCAACAACTTTGTAGTGGTTAAGTCCGACCGGCACTGTGAAAGTGTCAGTGAACGGTACTGTCAAAACATTGTTGGTAATATCCGTGGGGCCGGCAACTGTGTTGCCTGTAGCATCCACGATCTTGAACGCTTGTCCGGCATCTTCGGTGATCGTTCCCGAAGTGCTAGATGATACGGTCAGGGTCAAGGCAGTGATGATGATTGGTTCGCCTTTGGCTTCAAGTTCAAAAGCGCCCAAGACTTGGCCAGTGCCAGTGGTGATGTTGGTAGAACCAACTGTGCTGGACCGACCGACGCGCAATGTTCCGGTGGAGATGGTAAACTGGTTGTCCTGCAAGACATTGTTACCGCTACCCGCTCCGGTACCTGTGTAGCTCGGAGTGATGTTGGCTCCATAGGTGAGGCCCTTGACCAGAATATCCGTGTTTCTCCAGATCCCCAGTTTGATAGTTCTGGCAGAGCCGGATACGACATCGGCCTTCACTATAAACTGTTTGACTTGTCCCTTGGGGATCTTCATTGCCGGGAAATTAAAGCTGATGTAATTCCCGGAAACGGTGCCAGAAGACGACAGTAATTCACCATCGTTGTAGAGTTTGATATCTCCCATGTCAGAGCTCAAGCTGGCGCTGCCAGATTGATAGACTTTGACTTGGCTAAACTCCACATCTTCAGCTGAACCCGCAGTAACCTGGAAGGAGAAGAACGTGTAGTCCTGCTTGCCAACCTCGATAGAGGTTGAAGAAGCGTTGACATACGCGCCCCGCGCCACCGACGCAGTCCCGATGGTGATGGTTGTATTGATCGTCATCGGATTGCCGGAGATTGGGAAGCTGCCAACGACACTGCCGCCCTTGAGAGTCACAGATTTGAGTCTCAAGATTGGCTGTTCGCCGCTGCCTGGACTTGCGGCAATGTTGCCGGCAAGTGTCACGTATTTAGTCTCACCTGATCTCACTGTGTAATCTTCGGTGAAATTGGCAAGGCTGTCGGCACTAAAGGTCTTGCCGCTCTCATTGATTGTGGAATTGGTCGCCACATCAACGATATCAATGCTCGAGAACGAGCTGTCTTGTGCGACACCGGCTCGTTCGACGACCCAAGAATCAATCACGACATCGCCGCCAGAGGCAGAGAGCGCGATCTTGGTGAACGGTGCGCGGGCCGAATTGCTGAGAACGATTCCGGCAGCCGGCGTGTCAGACGCGAGACTAACTGACAAATTGCCAGTTGAGCTTGGTGTCGGTGGTGTCGGTGGTGTAACCGGCGGGGTTGTACCCGTGCAGTAGTTCGCGCCAGCGGTTAGGCCGCTTGTTGATCCTGAAACCGGCATGGAAAAGTTAAATCCAAAATCCGTGTAGCAGGAAGCAGACGGAAAACCGCGCTTGGTGGTGGCTGTGGCAGCGAACAAAGTTCCGCCATCGTTGACCAAGGCTCCGGTGCGGAAAGTCGCATTTCCTTCGCTGGCCATGGCAAGGTCAGCGGAATTAGCCGCGACTACCTCACCCCAGCCTGCTCCGTACGAGTAGAACACTCCCGGAGAAGGAATGCCTTTGCGGCCGGTGGCAGTGATCATCCAGACCGTGCCAGACGACACTACAAAAGTGCCTTCCTGGTGGGCCATGGAAGCGTCGCTAATGTTTGCCCCGGCCGGAACTCCGGCAAGGCTTCCATTAACAACATTGACAAAACTGAATCCGGAACCAGTGAAAGCCGCAGCAGAGGTGAAGCCATGCTTCATTCCGCCCGCGACTTGATAAACCGTTCCGCCATCATTGAATAGCACGCCCGAGCCCCAGCCCAAAAGACCGCCATCTGGCAAAGCCAAATCAGCAGAATTGGCAGGAACTACATTTGCGAAGCTAAACCTGTTTGACTGAAACTTGGCCAGGGAATCGATTCCATGGCGCATTGTTCCATCATCAGAGATGTGCCAGACAGTTGATCCAGAAAGAACCAACGTGCCTGCTGGGTGTGATTCGACCGCGCCAGCTACTGCCAGCACTCCGCCGAACGCCCAAAGAGCAGTGGAAACTGCTAAACCCGCAGCAAAGACCTTTTGAGTAAAAGATCTATTAGGTTTGTGCATTTAATGCTCCATGCAGAAGATTTAATTGTTCAATTGCGACAATCAAATCCTTCTGCAAATTAGTTAACTTAAAATGTTCACGTCTGCCCGGTTCGAGGTAGCTTGCTTGTCCTTGATTTAGAATATCGACCTCTTCTAACAGGAGAAGCAAATAAACCCCACCGTGGGGCAGACTCCAAAATACTAAATTATTTTTCCATGGAAACCAATACTTTTCACTTGCTTATTGGGACGATTCACCCCAATTCATTGTTACAACATCGGGCAACAAACCGTTCAAAAAAGCAAATATATTAACCTAGGTATAATACTGTCCCTGAGATGACTCTGTCAATGAGGATAATGGGGAAAATAATTTTGAAGTGCCCTGTGGATAAAATTCAATAAAAAATGGCTCATCTAAGCCACAAAAAATACTAAAAAAAATATTTAAAAGATATCAACAATTGCCAATCCCAAAAACGGGTAGGGAGAATCGCCAGTCATAGGCTGATCCGCCTTTGGCGGAAACCCTTATGCTCTACAAGCGGGTGAAGGGAGTCGAACCCTCGTCTCCACCTTGGAAGGGTGGCATAATGAGCCGTTATACGACACCCGCCCCCAGAGCATAGTTATTTTGGTCTCCAT
>JAHFJD010000041.1 GCA_023246055.1 Candidatus Doudnabacteria bacterium | reverse complement strand
ACCTGCAATTATACTAGAGGACAAAAGATTTGTGAAACCTGTTCGCACAGCATCAATTCCTGCCACTATGGGGGGAGTACTGGGAGCACAGGCTCTCTGGCAGTGGATTTTACTGGAGCCCCGGGATTTGGGAATGAGGGAGGTATAGGCCCGCAGATTTTGCAGGCCGTTCTCGCTTGCTCGAGCGAGCTTGGCATACCGCTCAAGCGATCAACCTGCGAGCTGCGCTCGGAAGGCCAGGCCGCAGCTTGTAATGATCCGAATGCGGACCACGTTCATACCAGCATTGCCAAATGCACCTCGGATAACGGCCCGATAAATTCGCAATAAAGTTCTGTTCCCTCTCCGATTACGGAGAGGGATAGGGTGAGGTGACAACCCCGGTCAAAGATCAGAGTTATTATCGTAGCGACAACATTCTCGACCTCACCCCAACCCTCTCCCATATGGGAGAGGGAGTCATTCCCTATTCCAAATGTGCTTCTTTTGAGATTTCCGCAACTTTTTCAGCTAGTCCGGGGTATTGAGTTAATTTGGGATCTTGAGCGAGTAAGCCCAGAGCTTCTTGCTTGGCAAGTTCAATGGCTTTGTGATCACTTAATTTTGCGATTTTGAAAGGGATGTAGCCGGATTGCTTGGTTCCCAGGATTTCCCCGGCGCCTCGCAATTTCAAATCGATTTCCGCCAGTGCAAAACCGTCAGTAGAATTGACCACTGCCTGCAAACGTTCGCGAGACGGATCGGAATTTGTTTCGGCAAACAAGATGCAGAGAGATTGGAAGCGGCCGCGGCCGACCCGGCCGCGGAGCTGGTGGAGCGTAGCCAGGCCGAAGCGTTCGGCATTTTCAATGATCATGATGGTGGCGTTCGGTACGTCCACGCCCACCTCCACAACTGTAGTGGAGACGAGAATTCGAATTTTATTGGCGGAGAAGTCATCCATCGCCCCCTTTTTTTCTTCCCCGGACATTCGGCCGTGAAGAGTGCCGATTTGAAATTCAGGAAAAATTTTTGTGAGTTTTTCGCTTTCTGCGGCAACGGATTTTTTTTCGACTTCTCCCGGCCTGTCGGCCACCCTCCCCACGCCTGCTTGCCCGCCGAATTGGAGGGGGGAGGGGAACATGTCTGCGTTTGTCCGCGTAAAGTCTGCGTTAGTCTGCGGTTCCCCGACCAGGGGTACGATGACATACGCTTGTCTGCCGCGGGCCAGTTCCTTGCGGATAAATTCGTAGGCGATAGCTCGTTTGTCAGGCGAGACTAGCTTGGTGATGATTTTTTTGCGGCCGCTGGGCAGTTCTTTCAGCCGAGAAATATCAAGGTCCCCGTAAAAAGCCAGAGCCAGAGTGCGAGGGATTGGCGTGGCAGTCATCGACAGGAGGTGAGGCACCTCCAACGCGGATTTGCGCAGATTTGAAGCGGATTCACGCTGATTGAGGCGGCTGACATCGTGGATTATCCGTTTGATTTGTAGCTCTCGCCCCCCAAAGTTTACTAGAAGGGCGAGTTTGTAAGCAGAGCCTTTCAGATATGACCATATTTGTTTTTGTTCCAGTCCACCCAGGAATGCAATGGCTTTTATTTCTAAAATTATTTTGTTATCGACGATAACATCAGGTTTATAGATACCAACTTTCTCTCCATTGTATTCAACAGGCAGGATTTTTTCTGTATCAAAAGCCAGGCTTTGTTTAGTTAATTCCGCTAAGAGGGCTTTATGATATATTATTTCTTTGTGTCCGGGCCCTAGCTCGTTATAGACGCTAAAGATTGCTCCGCGAATTTTGTACGTTAAATCTTTATACAGTAAATCTGTATTGACATCTGTGTTGATCTGTTTTTCAATCGGCGTTGATCTGCGTAACAGCGTTTGACGCTGTTTGACGCCGAAGCGGTGTTGTTCGTCCACTACCAGGAGGCCGATGTTGCCAAACTCAATTTTTTCTTGCAGAAGGGCGTGGGTGCCGATAACAATCGGAGGTTGGAAATTGGATGTGGGAGGTTGGATTTTATGTGATCGGGTTACGAGCGCGATTTCTATGTCAGCATGCGCAAACAATTTTTTTAGGGTTTCGTAGTGCTGCAGGGCCAAGATTTCAGTGGGAGCAAGGAGCACGCTCTGCAAGCCGGCGTACGCGGTCGCGTACATTGCAAGGCCCGCAACCACGGTTTTGCCGCTCCCGACCTCGCCCTCGAGGAGCCGGTTCATGGGGTGGGGCAGGGCCAGATCTTTGAGAATTTCGAAGGCGGCCAGTCGTTGAGAGTGCGTGAGCGCAAAGGGCAGGCTTTTTACGAATCCGCTCACGAGCTTGGTATCAAAGCTGATAGCCGGGGCTGGCAAACTTTTCAAAGTTTTTTTGTAGCTTTGGAAAGCGAGCTGAAATAAAAATAACTCTTCAAATGCGAGGCGCGCTCTGGCGGCCTCGAGGGTGCCATTATCTTCCGGAAAATGAATGTTGCGAAGCGCCACATTCAAATCCAAAAGTTTTAACCGAGTCCGCACGGTCTGCGGCAGCAGGTCTGTGTTGTCTGCGAGAGCTTCGAGACCCTGCTTCAGCCAGTAGCGGAACTGTTTTTGCGTGATTCCTTCTGTGAGTTGGTAGACTGGGATGATGCCCGCGACATGAATATTTTCCGTTTTCACAAGCTCGAACGTGGGGTTTTGCAATTGCAGAGTGGCAGTTTTTTTTGCACTGTAAATTTGCGCTTTACCGCTGAAATAATATTCGCTGCCGATTTTCAGAGTGTTTTTTAGATATGGCTGATTGAACCACACGGCAACCACATTGCCCGTATCATCCTCCAAGAGCGCTTCTGTGAGTTTTACGCGGCGGAAGCGAAACCCGGGATTGGATATATGTTTAACCCGCGCTCGAATGTTGATTTTTTCTCCAGGCCGAATGTCCGCAATTTTTTTTATGTCGGAAAGATCCTGCCAATCGCGGGGGAAATGCTGCAGGAGATCGCCGATGGTCTTGATCCCGAATTTTCCTAGGGCTTTCTCGTGTTCGGGTTTGAGAAGATGCAGTTTGGAGACAGAATCTTGAAGCAATGGTGTCATAAGATCATTTTCGCAAAAATTCCGTGAAAAAGAAATAGGGCCGCAATTGCGGCCCTTGAAGGGGGGAGGCGAATTTACTCGCTGGGTTTTTCGGTGGGTTTTGCACCCCCAGTTTGTGCCTGGCTACATACATCGAACTGCGAAAATAGGTTTCGGTCCGTGTTAATCTTGATGTTTTTGGGAGCCGTGATGCCGAGACGAACTCGGTTGCGTCCGATATCCAGGACCGTTATCTCAACCTCGCCTCCGATGATAACTTTCTCATCCTTTTTTCTGGTCATAATCAGCATGGTTTCCTCCTCAAAAGTCTTGTGCAAGACGGGGCAATTATAGCAAGAGCTTGCCAATCTCTACAAGGGAGTGTGTAGTTAAAATCTACGGAGGCAAGTTTTCGTTCTTTGAATTTATAAAAATAAATAGGGCCAACACTGCGGTTGACCCCCACGCGGATATACAGCCAGCGTTCTGTCATACTTCGCGTCGTAGTCACTTGTAGCAGAAAAACTTAAAAATAACAATAATCTGTTCAGGGTGAAAGGCGGATCTGCCTTCAGCATGACAGGTTTTTGGTAACGAATTCTCAGATCGCAAGATTAGCAAAAATAGCTAAATGATCAGAAACAACATCGCCTATTGTCTGGTGGGAAATGAAATTTATTTCTTTCGACGGCAATATCCAATCGATCCGTTCCGTGGGATTCCAAGATGGGCTGGTATTCAGATTGTTATTTTCTGGATCGAAAGCCGAGAGATCAAGGTTTTTTATAAAAGACCGCAGTGATTTTTCTTTCCAACGCAAGTCACAGTTCATATCACCGGCGATTATTGTTTTCCTTTTTCTATCAGCTACAATGCGTTGCAATAATTTAAGCTGGTGTGAGCGGGAATTAAACCGAAGCCAGTCTAACCATGCGGTATGAACAGAAACAATACTCAGTATGTCGCCGGTCGGAAGTTTTACGTCAGCTATAACAAAACCCTGTCGGTCAGTAGGAAAAGTAAAGAAAAAATAATGAGATTCGCAATTAAATAGTGGATATTTTGAGAAAATTGCATTTCCCGATATAAAGATATTTTTATGAAAGAGGACCGCAGAACAACTTGGAGCAAAATAACTAAAAGGATAGTTGAGTTTTGTATCGAGAAAGTTAAACTGATTTAATCCTCCAGACATTATGGAGGACTCATCTACCTCCTGAAGCGTGACAATATCAGGGCTGTATCTGCTAATAAGATCAGTTATTTTTGAAAGGTTATCTTTTATTTTTTGATGATTCATCCGGAGCGGCCATATTGCGTTTCTGCAATTGCGGCCATGCATTATATTCAGGTTAAATATTGACAGCATAAAGTTTTATGATTTTTTTGCTAACCAAGTCTCGCCATAGGCGCCTGCCCGACTGATTGGCAGGAACCGGAGCGGAAAGCATGCCCCGTAGTGAATGCGAAGCCTTCTACTACTGGGGTTTGGTAGCAAATTTTTATTACTTTTTCTCCGCTAAGACTTTCACTCGTTCCAAGGCCTTGGGGAATCTACCCTTAAATATTTCCTCCAGCCCAGGTGGGACATCGATTTTAACAATCAAATTGGTAATACCGTTCTTTTCTATAAGTTCATAGCTTTCCGTGCCTCCCGTCCATTCCTTATCCCGTTCCTGCTCTCCGCTATCCATAGTGTCAGCGACTTGCTTAAACGCTATATACTCATGCGGAATCAGCTTTTCTACGAAGCTGGTAACTCCAAGACCTTCGGAGGAAATAAATTGCACTTCGTTTCCTTCTGCCATTTCTCCGACCATATATAGCCCTTCATCAATAATGTTCCCCCAGTCGCGAAGTGTTTTGTCTTCCCAGAGCGTTTGCCAAACTTTTCCCCTAGGGGCTTCTATCTCAATTGAAAATTGCATTTTTTGCATAAAGTTATTCTACCAAACCTTCTATCGGAACACCTAATGCTTTGGCGGCAAATTCTCGCTCTTAGTACATTGAAAAAGAAAAACGGTCGGCTTTGTGGGCTGACCGACCAACCAATAGGTTGGATTTGCGTCTCGAATGGAAATTACCCCCAGTCCATCTCTCGCGACGCCGCCATTGCCTGGCGCACACGAGGGTCGACAGCGCTGCCGACGGGATATTCGTCGTTCGCATCTCCAGACCCGTATCCCGCGAGCCAGAAGTAGGTCTTGCCTTCGAACGAGAACCGCTGTGTCCCGCGGTCCAAGTCTCGGCACCCACTGCTGGCGACTTTCGCTCCCGCCTCATGGAGGAGAACTGCCTCCTCTTTGTTGACGTGCACCACGAGATCATTTCCATCGTGGTGTTGACGAGGCTCCGCTGCACGGAGCTCGTCGAGAGTTCTCGGTGCCCACTTCATGTTCGTCTCCTTTTGATTTTTGATTCCGGAACAACAACTAACACTGCATCTTACATCACTTTATGACCTACGTCAAGACAACAAAAAAATCAGTATTTCTGCTGAAGTTAAAAGCTGATTTAGTTATCTAAATGAGATTATTGTCTTAGTTTGTAGATCTTATTCTTAATTACTTGAGGAGCGTCCTTCCTCATAAATTCAGGAAGGTCATCTGCCCAATGAAACTCTATGCTACTGGGCTTAATGTCCTTAACAAAGAGAGTACTTGTATCCCAGCCTTCATGCACAGAATAAGCATCAAAATTCAAAAGTGTTGTATCGTTTGTATCAGATCGACAAACATAAATTGTTCCGCAAACGCTTCCTCTGACGCTGAATTGCGGTATTACTCCGTGCCATGCTGTAAATTGACCAGTTGGTGGCATGCTGATAACAGAAACAGGAGAAGTATCACCAAAAGACAACCCTTCATTGGGCTTAATAATGTTCTTAAAAGTTTTTACGTCTAATGGCTTAAACTTCATAATTCTAAAATGAAAATTTTTTTTTTGCCCTTCCCCCGTAAAATTGCTTCGCAATCACGGGGCAGGCAAAATATGGTTCCCGCCTTCAGTGAACTTTCGGCGGGCAGGCGAGCCGATTTGTTTTCAGGTTCCTGGCCATCCGAAGTCTTGACGAAGGAGGCAGGAGCGAAGATTAACAATTTCAAGTTTTTAATTGAGCTAAGTATAACTCAATTCAGTAAATTTTTCAATTTTAAAATTATTGAAAAATTTACTAGCTTTGGCGGCAAATTCTCGCTCTTTGAATTCAGAAAAAGAAAGAGGGCGACCAGAACTTGTCTGGTCGCCCTTAATTGGCCTCTTGCTCGCGCTTCGCTTTGAGCTTCTTTTTCTCTTCTTCCCAGCAGTACGCTGGATTGAAGAGCTCAACAATCTTCGCGCCGTGTCGAGCGATGACTCCGCGACTTTTACGACTCCCGTAATCGAGCATCCGCAACTTCCCATTACTGAAACAGAAGTTGCGAGGATCCGCGAAGTGGTGAGAGTCATCAAAGACTTGACCTTTAGTCAGCTCGTAGAGCTGGCACCACAGGTCTTCGTCTTTGAAGAGGCACGGCTCGTCGGCTCGTTGAACGTTGAAAAGTCCGAAGAGCGAGAAGTAGGTCGATTGAACAAACGGATTGCGTGTCTGCCAGTAGAACAGGAACTCGCCCCAGTTAGCGGCAAGACCTCGGAACAGAAGTCCCTTGAAGCCACCACGAACTTCGATAGGCCAGCTCCAATCCTTCGACAGACGTTCCCACTTGCCGCTCTTGATGTCGCGATACAGAAGGCGTACCGCGAGCCAAAAACGGATAATGGGAAACTTGATAGCAATCCGGAGAAACGGGAGCAGAATTACCACGCGGTCTGTGCCTTTCTTGAACTTCACGCGACATCACCTCCTTCGATTTGTTGGATTTGAAAAGAACAACCGATTTACTATCCTACATTATTTTATGGCTTTCGTCAACACAAAACAAAAAAGAAACTCGGCCAGTTTCTTCCTAAAAAATCTTATGAAAAAATTTCTTTTGCCCTTCCAAAATATGGTTCGATCCGATTTGTTTTCAGGTTCTTTGGCAGTTTGGGCTTCCTGAAAGGAAGCGACAATTTCAGGTTTTTTTGGGCGGCAAATTCTAAAAATGGTTCAAGGTAATGCTAACAATAACTCAACCATAAATGAAGCGTGTGTGCTTGAAATTCTCGTACAAGTTTTTATCTGACTACCAACCGTAACTTGGATGAAGTTTTGTTGTTTCTATCTCCCACGAATTCTCCTGAATTTGGACTGCATTACCTGACCCCTTTACAACTCTTCTGACGGACTCTTTGAATTCATTCTGCCGATCAGAAGAGCCAGAAAATCTTTGACTAATAAGTATTTTATCTTCTGTCATTCGAACTTCCAGAGTTGGACTCATGCCCGCAATCAAGATTGTCACGCTTCCTTTTGGTGTAAATTCATTAGGTTCATATATTTTATAGGTACATTGATCTTTTCTTTCGCTCACCACATAGTCTTTTTGAGAATCATATGGTCGACACCCACTTTGTTCCAGTTTTGTTTCTATATCAATAAGTTTTATTGGATAAATTTTTACATAACCGTTATACGTAGTACCTATAGTTTTATTAAAGGCCAAACCATAAAAAATTAATGTACCAAGAATGAGTATTCCGATGATGATTAGAATAATTTTTAGCATATGTCTTAAATCCTTATGAAAATTTTTTTTGCCCTTCTTGATAAATCCTTTTTTTTTTCGTCAAAAAAGCCCTTTCAAATTCTAGCCAAGTCCCGCCGTTAGCGGGGCGAGGCAACCTCTGCAAATTTGCATTTTCCCAACTGGCGGAAGGGGTGGGATTCGAACCCACGAGACCCCGAAGGGCCACGGTTTTCAAGACCGTTGCCTTGAACCACTTGGCTACCCTTCCAATATGCAGGCGGACTACTAAATTATACTCGTTTTTCGGCATGGGCGTACACTACCGATCGGTGTTGAATGATTAGAATTTTTACTGTTCTTTTTTCGATTCTATAGATAACTCGAAAATCCCCCACGCGAAGCTTTCGGTAACCTTTGAGAGAACGGCGAAGCGGTTTGCCATAGAGCTCAGGGCGGGTCGTCAGGCGTTGTTCAATCGCAGTCTCGATCCTGGCTTTCCATTCATTTGCCAGTTTGGGAATATCGCCCTGGACCACAAGGGCATGGTAGATAACCCTAAACATCATTTCCAGGCTTGATCGTGGGAAAGATACCGGGCCTTTTTTACATCTCGTAGTGAGGCCACCTCCTCCCAGATTTGGTCTTCTTCCAGCCCCAGCGCCAACTCTAGAAGCCGCGCCGCTTTGGTCGCTAAAGGAACTCGATCGCGGTGGGCTAACTTGGCGAGCGTGTTCCTCTCGGTAGCTGGCAGACTTATATTTATTCTTAGTTTGGTTGTGGACATATAATAAGTGTATCAAAAGTGTATCAGTATGTCAAGAATTTGCCTCTGAGCCGCAAAACTTGTAGAATTGTTAGTATATGGTGGAACAAACACAAATTACTTGGAATGCCCCGGAATTTGTCCACTATCCCAAAAGTAAGACATGGTTTGGAGTATTCGCGGCCATCGGCGTGTTGCTTGTCGGATATTTTTTGACGCAAAAAGATTTTCTCACGAGTTCCATGTTTTTGCTACTGTTTCTCATGCTGATGTTTGTGGCCCGAGCCAAGCCGAGGCAGATTGAAGTTACTCTTTCTGGGCGCGGTATCAAGCTCAACGAGACTATCGTTGTCTACCAGCAGATCAAAAGTTTCTGGTTGGTCTACGAACCTGCTGAGGTGAAGACCCTCAATTTTGAAACCACCGCATATCTGAACCGATTTTTGACTGTGCAGCTTGCAGATCAGGATCCGGTAGCGGTGCGGGAATTTTTGCTCGAGTTTCTGCCGGAAGACCTTGATCGAGAAGAGCGGGTGACAGACAAGATTTCCAGGTCCTTGAAATTTTAATCTGTGCAGGGCGGAGGAGTAGGTAAGAGGTTTAAACCAGCAGGTTGCTAACCTGCGACCCCGTTAAGGGGTCTCGTGGGTTCGAATCCCACCTCCTCCGTTTTGGACGGATTACGTTTCCTGCTATAATAACAGTAAACCTTTCGCGTTAGAACATGCCTCCTGAAACAAAAAAAACAATTGTTGTGATAGAAGATGAGCAGATCATGCTCAATCTCTTAACCGCGAGACTGGAGCAACTCGGTTATGATGTAAAAATTGCCACCAACGGCATGGATGGTTTGGACGTCATCCGCGAGTCTCATCCGGATCTGGTACTGCTTGATATGATGCTGCCAAAACTGTCCGGTTTCGGCGTGCTGGAAAAATTGAGCGATGAAAAAATTCTCCCCGGGCTTTCGGTGATCATCATTTCCAACTCTGGTCAGCCCGTGGAAATTGAGCACGCGGTCAAGCTCGGCGTGCGCGATTATCTGATCAAAGTCAATTTTGATCTAAATGAACTCTTGGAAAAGATCAAGTTGGTGCTGGGCTCCGGGAATGTGCCCGCGCCGATTTCCCTCGAGAACACGGTCAATGTCCTGATAGTGGAAGATGATCCGTTTCTCATTGAACTTTTGGAAAAAAAATTCACCAAGTCCCACGTTCATGTATTTCGAGCCATGGATCCGGAGACTGCGCGGCTGATTATCGAGCGCGAACGGGTTGACGCGGTGTTGCTCGATATCATGCTGCCAGGGATAGACGGCATAACTTTGCTCAAGGAATGGAAATCAAGCCCAAAACTCAAATCCATACCAGTTGTCATTACCTCTAACCTTGGACAAACCGAAGAGGTGAAACGTGGCCTCGCGGCCGGCGCAGTTGACTATTTGGTTAAATCCAACTCGACGCCGGGTGAAATCGTGTCCAGGGTCATGAAATTGCTCAATCTAAAGTCTTAAATTTTAATCTTAAATATATAAATATGGCAATCTTGGCAGGAGTGGGATTAAGCAAAAAAATAAACGATCCGAAAGAAGCAGGTTTTGAAGCTTGCAAAATAGCGATCGAAGAAATGGGAGGGGGTCAGCCGGATTTCACGATCGCTTTTTCGTCCGTAGCCTTTGATCAGCAGCAAGTTGTAGCCGGGATCAGGGAAGCTTCAGGCAACGCCCCAGGCATCGGGTGCTCTGATGCCGGAGAGATCACTTCAGAAGGGCCGAGTACAAAATCGGTAGCAGTCATGGCCATCAAATCGGATAAAATTGATTTTATAAGCGGTTTGGGAAAGGATATTAGCGCTGGCGCCAGAGCTGCCGGCCAGGCGCTCGCGGAGGATGTGAAATCGCGCAGTCCGGAAGGCTTTCGGACCCTTATCATGCTGCCAGACGTTCTCACCGGCAATGGCGCTGACATAGTGCGGGGGGTGCTTGATGTCTTGGGTCCCAATTTTCCGGTGGTCGGCGGAGCCGCCGGGGATGATTTTGCTTTTCAAAAAACCTATCAATATCGAGATGGTGAAGTCTCAAGCGGCGCAGTCGCCGGGGTCGGCCTTTCCGGATCGTTCAGTTTTGCCATGGGGGTGCGGCATGGCTGGGTCCCTGTGGGACCGCCGATGAAGGTCACGAAATCGGAAGGGGCAGTT
>JAHFJD010000040.1 GCA_023246055.1 Candidatus Doudnabacteria bacterium | reverse complement strand
GCTCAACAACTCCAGAGGTGCAAACTTTTGTGGACCTGTGGAATCTGCCGCAGTGGTATGCCAAAGACTTTCTAAACGCCCTGCGCGAGAAACTCCGACTGTAACATGGCGCAGTATTACCACAACTTGATTACCGAAAAGAGCTTCAAGCTCTTGAAGCAATTACGAAAGCAATTCAAATTCGTGCTGATCGGCGGCTGGGCAGTGTTCGTTTACACCCATGGTTTGAAATCCAAGGATATTGATATTGTCGTCGATTTCCCGGAACTCGAAAAACTTCGTCAGCAATACACTCTGGCCAAAAATGACCGCTTGAAGAAATACGAGATCAAACTCGAGGAAACAGACGTGGACGTTTACGTGCCAAACTACTCCAATCCCGGGCTGCCGGCCGAGGAGATCTCAAAATATTTGTCCAACAGAGAGGGATTTACAGTCCCGCTCCCGGAAATTTTATTGATTCTCAAACAAACCGCGTATGAGCAGCGCAAGGGCACGCCAAAGGGGGATAAAGATAAAATTGATATGATGAGTCTGCTCTGCCTGCCAAATTTTGATTTTGCAAATTATCACGAGGCGCTAGCACGCTTTGGCCTCGGGCGTTACAGTAAGGCGCTAAAAGCTTTAATCAAAAATACCCTAGAGATGAAAGAGCTTGGACTTAACCAACACCAATTCAGTCGCCTGAAAAAATCATTCCTGATAAAATTATGAAACACGGCGATCTCGTGGAGGATTGCCCCGTAGTGTCCGCTGAATCTCAAGGTGAGATTTTGCGAATTAATTAGAAAATGCATGCTTAGGCCGCAACAATATATGAAAATGGTCCGGAGACCATACCCTCCACTCTTTTCCAGCCTGATTTTGGGCGGGTGTGGCAATGCATCGTACTTCACCGAACTTGTACCCACGGCTTACTGTATGAAAGACTACGTACATTCAGAAAACTATTTTTACTACTCGCTTGCCGATTGGGTGAAGGCGCAAAAAATGATTACTAATTGGTGGCACGATGAAAGGCGACTCGACGAAATAAAACGTTTGTTTAACCACAAAGAATTAGTGCTAACTGAAGCCGCAAAAAAGGACTTCAAACAATGGTCGCGGGCTTATGAAGCCTACATGCCGGCTGTACTTTTGGTTTTTGCGGCCGACCGGGTAGTGTCTGATCGAGTGCGGCGAATTCTCGCGAAAAAAGCTGACCCAACAACCGTAGAAAAGCTTATGGATCATCTCAATATCCCTCTCCAAGACAACTTCTACAAGAAGGAGGAATATAACCTTGTGACGACAAAAAATTTAAAATCCCATGTTAAGAGATATGAATGGATCGATTCAAGATATGGAGAAATCAAACCGTACACCATTGATCAGGCCAAAAAAAAACTAGATGGAATCGATAAGAAACTGTTTTTAACTAGCTGGAAAAAACAAAAAGCACAGGTCACCAGAGCAATTACTCACGCCAAGCGTTTGCTCTCTGCCAAAGATCGAGTCACGATTGATCTGATGCAATATATTGTTTACTATCGAACTCAAAGAACCGACATTATGAACCGTTCCCAGTATTTGTACGCTCCCAAACTCAAGACACTGGCCAGAGCTAGAGGATTAACGTACAAAGAACTGCTTTATTGCACAAAGGATGAGGTTTTAGGCAAGGTTCCACCGCGTCGCACTCTACAACAGCGAGTCCGTGATCACGCCACAATCCTGGAGGAGGGAAGGGTTTATTGCGTAACAGGAAACGAGAGTGTAAGAATTAGAAGAATGTTTGAGGAAAAAATAAAGAGTATAAGTGAGATAACGGGTAAGGTAGCATATACAGGGCGCGCAAAAGGAAAGGTTCGATTGGTATTCAGCACTAAAGACTTCTTTCATTTTAAAGCCGGCGAAATTTTGATAACTAGCATGACAAACCCTCACATGGTTCCTATTATGAAAAAGGCTGCCGCATTTGTCACTGATGAAGGTGGTATCACCTGTCACGCGGCGATCATGTCTCGAGAACTCAAAAAACCCTGCATAATCGCAACCAAATTTGCCACCAAAATCTTCAAAGACGGCGATCTTGTTGAGGTAGATGCGAATGCGGGAATTGTGCGAAAGCTATGAATGTAAACAACTTTAAGGAATTATCAAAATATCTACTTTCCTTGAAGCTCTATAGAAAGGGCTTTGAATCCCCGGCGTGGGCCGATTATCAATGGCAGATGGGACCTAAGGTGCAAAGAAAAGATAAATTTTTTAAGCAAAGCATCAAAGAAGTTTTTACTATTACTACTAATTTCCGATTGGATTGGTACTACAATCAGAAAAATTTGGATGCTGTGAGGAGTTGGATTGTCCCGGCAATAGAGCGCGATTTTGCGTTTGCAGAAGGTCTGATAAATTTGTGGCGGAAAAAAATGAGGACACATGAAAAAAATCTCAAACGGGTCCAAGACCTAATTTTGAAAAATATTTCGGATGAGCAACTGGTAGCCGAGTTTGCAAAATTATACGATAATTATTTACCCGCCATGGCTGTTGCATTTATCAACGAGGGGTTTTCTCTGGAGGCAGAAAATTGGCTCTCGAATCTTCTAGAAAAATTTCTACGGTCTAAGGGACTTGACCATAAAACGGGAGAATATTTTTTGCTTCTTACCCAGACCACAAGTCAATCGTATGTTCAAGAAGCGGCAGCAGCAAAAATTAATGGCATTAGCGACAAAAAATTGGCAAAAAAATATTTTTGGATCCAGTTTAACTATCTACACACAACACCTCTAAAGCCAGGATTTTTTCGAAGATGGAATCCGAGGCCCAATCCCGATTTCAAGAATATTTCACGCAAAAAAAACTTACTTTTTCGGAAACTAAATTTACCAAAAAACTTAGCAAATTTATTTAGAGCTTCGGATATGTTCACTTGGTGGCAAGATCAAAGAAAGAAAAACGCGCTGCTGTTTACCTATTGGACATACAAATTCCTTTTTGAGGCTGGTCGGCGCAAACGTATTCCAAAACGCTATTTGCTGCGCGCTTTGCCGTTTGAATTTGAGGAAATGGTTTTGAACCCAAAGAAAGTGATGAGTATTTTAAAAACACGTTTAGACCCCATCATGGTATATGCAAATGACCAGGGGCAGCACGTCATATACTCTGGTAAAGAGGTAAAACAATTCCAGAAAAAAATTGACGATTTGGGTAGCGTAACTGCGGTCACGGGCAAACCGAGTTATCTTGGATTGGTAAAGGGTCGCGTAGCGATTGTTAAAGGTGTAAATGATTTTGCAAAGGTGAAAAAGGGTACAGTTCTGCTTGCTTCCATGACTCGACCGGAATATACTCCGGTTCTGCATAAGGCCGCAGCAATCGTCACGGACGAAGGAGGTATTACTTCTCACGCGGCTATTATTTCTAGAGAGCTGAGGATCCCTACGATCATTGGCACCAAAATCGCCACGAAAATTTTCAAGGATGGCGATCTCGTGGAAGTGGATGCGGAGAAGGGAATAGTAAGGAAGCTGAATTGACGAATGAATATCAACGGATTAAAATGAATTTATGAAGGATAAAAAAGAGCTGAATTATACGGTGGTTTTTGAGGCCGCTGCCGAAGGTGGCTATGTTGTGCATGTGCCGGCTCTTCCCGGGCTTGTCACGCAAGGTGAAACAATGGAGGAAGCGCGAATCATGGCCAAGGATGCTATCGAGGGTTATTTGGCAGTGTTGAGAGAGGATGGAGAAGAAATCCCTATCGAATCAGACGAAACTGTGGTTTTGAGGGTTCGGGCGGTCTCTCCGTAATATTTTTCAAATGCCATTGCGTCCACTCAAACCCAGAGAGGTTGTTCAGGTTCTAAAAAGACTGGGGTTTCGAGAAAGGCGACAAACTGGTTCGCATCTAGTTCTAAAAAACGATCAAACTGGAAAGATTGTCCCTGTTCCAGTGCATGGCAATAAAGATCTAAAAACGGGAACTCTCCGAAGCATCATTCGCCAAAGCGGCGTGAGCGTAGAAGAGTTTTTTGATTTATTGAAATGAGCGACAATATAGTTGATGTAGATGCGGAGAGGGAATAGTCCGCAAGGTCAAATAAATGGTTACGATTATTTTCGAATCTCATAGTACGACACTTGATAATGAGCAGATGCTCTCTTCTGGCTGGTATGATGTCGATTTATCAAAGCTTGGCAAGGCTCAAGCCAGGCAGCTGGGCGAGAGACGCAAGGATGAGGATTTTGCTGCGATTTTTTGTTCTGACCTAAAACGTTCGTATAACACCGCAGAAATTGCGTTTGAGGGAATAAAAATCAACTTGATCAAGGACGCAAGGTTGCGAGAGGCGAATTACGGAGATTTGACTAGGCATCCGGAGAGCCAAGTAACACATCAAAGAGGCGAATATGTATTCACTCCGTTTCCAAATGGTGAAAGTTTTGAACAAGGTATTTTGCGTGTCAAAGGTTTTCTTCGTGACTTGATCCGAGATTATGACAGCAAAAAAGTTTTGATTATTGGTCACAGGGTCACACAATACGCTCTCGAACATTACATAAATCATGTCCCTCTTGAAAAAGCAATCACTGACCCCTGGCAATGGCAGCCGGGGTGGGTCTATTATCTCGCACAAATATGAAAAGTAATAAATTCGAAATATTTGATCGGTTTTTTGGGGCGCATTGGTTCTTGACTGGCTACAGCTGCCGTTATTTCTCTGAACTTTTACAAGAGGGAGGGGATCGGTCCATCAAACAATTCATTGGGCTTATGCAAAAGGATGTCAACTCGATGATTTTCGACGTTGAGCAGTTTAACGCGGCAGGGAACTACTATGCGGATAAACTTATAAACGATATTCAGTGGCGGAAGCGAATGTATGATCGGCATCATGCTGACCTCAAGCGATACTTTGTAATCTCAGAGAGTTTTCGAAAGCTACCTTTCAACACGATGACTAACCGGCAAATTATTACCGCTGCCGACCCACTCATCAAACTTCAGGAACGAGTCAGAGTTTTAGGGGTGATGCTCAACGGCCTGGTTTTAGATGGACGCAATCACCTTTCCAATAAATTGCGTAACGAAGTGGCTAAATTTTTTGGACATGGCCAAGATTTTGAAACACACTGGGCGCTGCTTACCCAACCAACGAGATTAAGCATCAGACAAAAAAAAGAATTAGCAATTTCGAAATTAGCCGAGAAAGTATATACATATCCGTCCAATAAGATAGAGATAAAATTAAGAAAATTGTACGATCAATACTGTTGGCTGGATTATATGTATTATGGACCGGCAGCGACACTGGAGTCATTCAAAGCAGAGCTCAAAGATACCCAAAGGAACGACAAAATACTCCATTTGCCCGTGGAGATACAAATGCTGCGGGAGAAACAGCGAGAGTTGATGTCGAGACATAGCTTTACGCCCCGTGCCAAAAATTTGGTCAGGTTAGCCCAGCACGTATTGTGGCAAAAAGGTTGGCGTAAAGATGCTGAATACCATGGTTTTTATTGTTATGAGCCGATGTTTCGGGAGATTGCAAAAAGGAACGGCGAAACAGACTGGCGCAATTTGTTATACATGTTTCCTTGGGAATTTAAGAGTTTTGTCTTATCAAGGAAACCCTCTCTGGGAGAATTAAAACAGCGACGAGCTTTTTCGATTTTAGTTGTGAGGGGCCCCACGGATGTGAAGATTTTTACAGGGCCCAAAGCCAAGAGTTTGTATAAGCGGTTCAAGCTATCACAAGATTTTTCTAAACTAAAGGAGGCCCGAGGCCAATGCGCCTTTCCCGGTAAAGCCAAAGGAACAGTAAGGATTGTCCAAACCCCGGCAGACATGAAAAAAATGAGACAAGGCGATATTTTGCTGTCGCAGGCGACGAGTCCGGACCTGCTCCCGGCGATGAAAAAAGCGGGCGCTATCGTGACGAATACGGGAGGGCTAATTTGCCATGCGGCCATCACTGCCCGCGAGCTTAAGCTACCTTGCATTGTGGGCACAGTTAGCGCGACCCTGGTCTTCAAAGACGGCGATCTTGTGGAGGTTGATGCGAACAAGGGGATTGTGAAAAAAATATGAGAACCAAGCTCGTGGTAGTTGATTTTTACGGGGTGATGACCACTGGCAGCTACAAGGATACCTGCCAGTGGATTGCCCGCAAATACCAGCTCGATTACGATAAGGTTTACGATGTTGTTTATCACAAATATTTTTCCCGGGCTGCGATGGGCAAAATCACAGAACCGCAGTCGTTTGCACTATCTGCCAGAGAGCTGGGATTGAAAGAAACATGGCGAGAGCTGCGCAAAAAACATCTATCTTTTCAAAGATTGAACACGCCGGTATTCAGATGGTGCAAAAAATTGCAAAAGCAAGGCTACTCGATTTTATTGCTGTCCAAAAACACGCCGGGCCAATTCCGTGAAAATCTTATCAGATTCAAAATCCGGAAACATTTCAAAAATATTATCAATACCTATGATTTGCGTTTGCCAAAATCTTCGATAAAAACAATTCGGCATGTGTTAAAAAAATTCAAGGTCAAAGCCCAGGAAGTAATCATGATTGATGACCAAGCGTTCAACCTCGTGGAACCTAGAAAACTAGGTGTAAAAACGATTTTGTACAAAAATTTTAAACATTTAACACGAGTGCTTGACAACTAATCACCCAATGTATATACTTTGGCTATGAAGACTCAAATCATTATCAAAGCGGATAGGGTGGTTAAAACCCAAGCTCAAAAAACTGCCAAAGAGCTGGGACTACCTTTGAGTACGGTTATTAACGCTTACCTTAGGGAGTTTATTAGAAGCCAAAAGGTCACCTTTTCCATGGAGCCAGAACTAAAACCAGAGGTTGGACGATTGCTCAAAAAAGCCAGTGCAGATTTCCGAAAAGGCAAAAATGTTTCTCCGAGCTTTGACAATGCCCAAGACACGCTTGATTATTTGCATTCAGCATGATGGAAATCGTTTTCCATAAACGATTCAAAAAACAGTATCGAAAACTGCGGGGCTCGCAACAGCAAATAGATGAGAGGCTCGTTTTATTCAAGCAAGACCCATTGGCCCCGGTCCTGAATAATCATGCATTAACTCGCGAATACAAGGGTTATCGAAGCATTAATATTACAGGCGACCTGCGAGCACTTTACGAACCAATCGGCAAAAATGCCGCTTTTTTTATTACGGTAGATACTCACAGCAATCTGTATAAATAAAAAAGGGTGACATAAACACCCGTTAAAAAAATATGAGATATACTCTTTCTACTATGATATTTCACGATCGTGAGAAGTAATAGTAGTTAAAATGAGATTGAAATAAAAAAGCGGGCGAGGAAGGTTGGGGGTCTTCCTGCCCGCGGATGGGAGATGAGTGAGGAGGAATTACCGTGCCGGCGCTGCAACTCGATCGTGTACGCGGATTGGTGCAGTGCCACGATTTTGATCGTGCACGAATACCAGTCCTTCCATCTCGGCAAGGCGGCGATATTCGGCAGGTAGCCGTCCCGAATGGATGTAATACGCGGCGAGTTCGATCATAGGGGAATGTCCGAAGGCGATTGCCTTCTGACCTTCCTCCAGACTTGCGATCATTTCGTCAACCGCGTGGTACGCGATTCTTGACCAGACTAGAACTTGGCCAGGGGAATGCGCGCCGAGTGTTGCCTCGAAGTTGGATTTGCCAGACTTCACCGCGTCTTTGAATTCGTCACTGACGATCTCTTTGAATAGCCCGTCCGTGCCGATATTCGGAATCTCGGCTGTTATTTCATCGAGCATCAGTGTAGGCACCACGTGAAAGAAAAACGCGTCCCGAGTCTGAACTGTCCGCACGAGCGGTCCGACAAAGATGCGATCAACCCTAATTTGGTTGTCTTGTCGCTGATTCCCCATGGTCGCAACTAGAATCTGCCCTTGCTTTTTCGCCAGTTCAATGCCTTCTGGCGAGATGTTATTGTTCGCATCCTTAATCGAATGTCGCAGGTAACACAGAGTTTTCATGTGCCCTCCTAAGGCATGTTCTTTTCGTTGTCGGTTTTGGAAGAACTCACCCTCCACCTGCGCCAAGGCTTCGGCGGACAGGTAACCCTCCTCTTTTCCAAAGAGGAGGAAGAAGGAGTCCAAGTACTGTAAAAGAGCACTCACCGTCACAATTAAGCTTTATGCGCTCAAGGACTCATCAAACGAGCCAAGCACAGTTTGGCATTAAATTGCAACAAGCTAATGTATACCTTTTTTGCGGTTTTGTCAATACTGCTGTAAAATTAGCCTGAAATGGATATCAAAATCGTAAAAGACCACATCAGTCTCGAGGAACTCCAAACCCTGGCCGCAGACACATTTGGGGACATGGTCAAAGCTGTCGTTGACATTCAAACCGGAATCATGGCTGTGGGCGGAAGCATGCATGCTGACTGTGAACAAGTGCTCATGGATGAGGGTTCAGTCCAAGAAAATTTGTGGGGCTTCAATATTTATCCTGGCAAGACAGGGGATGATTTTTTGCAATATGAATCACTCATCAACATCAGACCTCATGAAGGCAATCGATCCCTGACCATCCAGGCTGAGGAAATCAAAAACCAGATTAGAGAAATTGTGAATAAAATCATAACTCTCCCAACCCCTCTTATTTTAAGAGGGGAGGACAAATAAGATGTTGCATAAAGACTTAACAATAGAAAAATGGAACAGCCGGGGCTTTGCTTTTCAAATGGGCAGTGTTGGCGCGGAGGTGGCTCGCATGACAAATTTTTTAAAAAAACAAGATCGCGAAGCAGCAGAAAAATGTCTGGATAGAGCCCTGGAGCTCCTCGATTTGACCATCGCGGGATCGAAATCAAAAAAAGAGCCCTTGCGATTGCGCGAAACGATGTGCGGCTTGTTTTATAGCCCTGGCGCGTATGAAATCAACCCCGACCAATTTAATAATTACTTTTTACCGTTTGCGGTGCTGGCCAGGAAGAAATGAAATCGCCCAAATATTTATTTGACAAGGACGAATGGATGCTGGGGGAGAATATCCCGGACAGTGATATTTTTTTCTTTTATGTTGAAACGAGACCTGCTTAATCAAAGAGATAAAATCATTACACAGCTGAAAGAATATGTGCCCTTGATAGCACCGTTTTTTGATTTGGATATGAGTATTCGTGAATATTCAAAATGGCTTGCCGAGTTTGAAATTGATCGGGTTCAAGAAGACAGGCAGAGACTGATAAAAGAGATTATTACAAATAAAGTAATAAAACTGTGGGGAGAAGAAGCACCTGAATCGATGGGGCTCAGGTTCGATAAGCGGCTTGCATTTAATATTGCCGATCATCACCAGATCCTTTCACATCCCTTCTTGCTTTCGAGCAACCTCATCAGCAGCGCCGATAAATATTCGAATAAAGCTGACCCGTCGGCAATAGTCGTAATCTCAAGTGGGGACGTACCTCCGAATAATTATTTCAGCAAAGGTGGTTTCTTTTTACACGGAAAGAAAGTTCCTTTATTTAGCGTGAGCGAACGGGAAAGTACCTCATATTATATTCCAAAACGGGATTTTGGTTTTGTACGACGTGCCCGCAATTCCGAGCTATGGAAAAATTTTGACGCAAATGAGCAAAAATTTTTAGAGGGAGAGCAACAAAAAATTAACTCTCTTGACTTTTCTAGATGCGAAAATTATATTGACCAGATTTCAATTGTAGTCAAGGGTCTCTGGCCGCGAATTTTTGATCGAACAGTTGGTAAAATACCTGAACTAATATACATTACCCAAGAGGAGTTAATTACCGAGTGTCTGATCAATATTCTTAATGAAAAGAATATTATCTCGGATACTCTGTTTGACCCAAAACTGCGAGAGAATGTTCTGGAAAATTTTCGCGGGAATGTCATCACTTGGAGAGAAGGTGAACAAAAAGGAACTCACTTCTTTTGGCGAAAATACCCCGGTCAACCACGGTCCCTGCGTATGTATGTCGAGGGTGATTTTTTGGTACCAGTAGACAGAAGGTTTGCCAGCCTGAAAGTACGACTGAATAGCGGGGAAATCATCGGATTGCTCAAAACCCGAGAGATATACCCGAGTTTATTCACAATTTTCTCTGTCCTCAATACTTATGCCGGAGTGCGACCTCTCACCGGTTATGGGTCTGCGGTATATTTAGAGCTGTTCAAACAGGCATGGATAAAAACTTTGACAGGAACTATTTATGAAAAGGAGAACGAGCGAATAGCGCAGGTAGATACCACAGGTATGGTCGCTGGACTTGTACTATTCTACCGCAAATATCAGGAAAAGTTGCGTACGCTATACGCTCACGATATTTTTTGCGATGGCGCAATTACCAAGGACTACCTCGATATGGTAATGAACATGAGATTTTCTGATGTTATTAAGGTCGGGGTTGCAGAAATGTATGAGTACTACGCGAACAAATATATACCTGTGAAGAAACGCTTGAGGCCGAATATTAGTTTTGATGATTTGGCTAGCTTTTATTTTGATTGGATATGAAAAAGATTAAACTAGGATTTGTTGTTCATGAATCTGGCGCGCGCATCAGGGCTAACCTCACACAATTTCAGGATCTAAAATCTGCACTACACGATTTTCGAGTTAAGTACTATATTTTTTCCGATCAAGGAAAACAAAAATTACTCTCCGATTTTAGAACTGGAAATCTAGATGTGGTTCTAAAAAATTCATACGGGAGAGGTAACGAAGCGCACATTGAGAGGTTCTTACTCAAGCATAAAATTCCTTTTTTTGGATCTGGTCAAAAATCTACGTTAAACGGTACTTCTAAATA
>JAHFJD010000006.1 GCA_023246055.1 Candidatus Doudnabacteria bacterium | reverse complement strand
CCCACCTCCAACCTCCAAGACGGGGTTTACCTTGATTGAACTCCTGGTGGTGATTGCGATTATCGGGCTTCTAGCATCTGTGGTGCTGGCCTCACTTAATACCTCACGCGCCAAATCTCGAGACGCCAAGAGACTGGCGGACGCGAGACAAATGATGACTGCTCTGGAGCTTTATTACAACGACCAAAACGGTTATCCGACGCCGGCAGCTGCAACTGTTTTGGATGCGGAAGGTTTGAGCTCAACCAATGGGTGGAGCATCACGCTTGCCGGAACCACGTATATGGAACGCACTTCCGCAGCTCCCACTCCGGTCGATGGATCATGCACCGCCGCACAAAATTCGTACACATACATCGGGAGAAATGCTGCTGATACAGCGGATGATACAGCAGGAAACGACGCTGCGAACTACCGCATAACGTTCTGTCTTGGGGCTGCGACTGGCGGACTCACAGCGGGAGTGCACACTGCAAAATCTTCAGGAATCCAGTAATTAGTTTTTTGAGAAAACATTTTCTCCCCAGTCTCACTGGGGGGAAGGTGATGAGCTTAAAAATAGAAGTCAGAAGTCAGAAATAAGAATTTAGCATGAAAAGCCCCACCTCCCACCTCCCACCTCCCACCTCCAAGACGGGGTTTACCTTGATTGAGCTTTTGGTGGTGGTCGCGATAATCGGACTTTTAACCTCGATTGTGCTGGCCGCGCTTAATATTTCAAGAATCCGAGCCCGCGATGCGCGCAGGATCACTGATATGAAGCAGGTCAAGCTTGGTTTTGATCTATATTTAAATGAAGGGGGGGGATATCCGCCGTCATCGGTTTGGGTGCCAGGCCAGCTCGTCAGCTGCACCAGTGCTTTTACCAGAGTACCCAACGATCCGGCAGTGCCCTTATACCAATACACCTATGCTGCAACTGGCACTGGGATTCCGTCTTCTTGTGCAGGTAATCCTTTGGTGTATCCCAGTTACCGCATAGATTTTTTCATTGAGAACAAAAACGCCGCATATCATTTGAATGAGGATGGCAGTGCGTTTGATACTAGCAATCAGCCGGTGTCATGGGATTCGCTTCTCAATTGATCCCTGGCATTTTTGTTTTTGGGCTGATCATCGGCAGTTTTCTGAATGCGGTTATTTACCGGCTTCATGCTGGTAGATCGATCACAGAAAAACATTCTATCTGCCCCCGATGCAAACACGCACTGGGCTTCCGCGACCTCATCCCTGTGGCGAGCTTTTTTATCCTCGGAGGCAGGTGCCGGTATTGCAACAAGCCAATCTCTTGGCAGTACCCTGCGGTTGAGCTTGTGACAGCCTTAGCCTTTACTCTAGTATATTCGCAAAACGGGCTTTCACTTACCACTTACCACTTACTACTTACTACTTGTTTCTTAATCATTATTTTCGTCTACGATTTCAAGCACTATTTGATCTTGGACAAAGTTCTCGTGCCGGGAGTGGTTTTGGCGGTTATTTTCCAGGTTTGGCGACATAATTTTTGGAATGGGCTCTCGGGCGCACTAGCCCTTTCCGGATTTTTCGGACTGCTCTATGTGATTTCACGGGGGCGGTGGATCGGTTTTGGCGATGTGAAACTAGGCGTGTTTCTAGGATTTTTGATTCCTTGGCCTGCCACCACCGTGCTTTTTTTTCTGGCCTATATTGTGGGTGCCGTGGTGGCCGTGATTTTGTTGGCATTCGGTGCTAAAGGGCTCGGCGATCGCCTGCCTTTCGGCACATTTTTAACGCTCGCTGCTTTTATTGCTATGCTGTGGGGAGACGAGATGGTAGGCTGGTACTTGAGGTTGCTCGGTTTAACTTAGTGAGTATTAAATATTCCACCTGCGTGTTGGCCGGTGATTGATTCTCTATGAAATTACAAATTACAAATTACAAATTACAAAAAAGAGCTAAATTTAAAATCCAAAATATTTGGTCATTGAGCCACTGGAATTTGTTTGGAATTTGGAATTTGGAATTTGGAACTTCCGAGAAGGGGTTCACTCTCATTGAGCTCCTCGTGGTTAGCGCGATCACTGTCATCTTGTCCATCGGAGCAGCAGTGAGTTTCAAGACCTTGCGAACAACCCAGGAAATTAATGGCGCTCGTTTTGATACGATCTCCAAATTGCGGGAAATTCAGACATTTATTCTCAATGGGAAAATAGTTCCCGGTCAAGGCCAGGCTGCTGATGCATATCAGATCACGCTTACCGTGGGTTCAGGGACCTATCGGATCGATTCGGACATCAATGGCACCATCGCCCTCTTGGAAAACGCGCCATATAGTGCGTTTGCAGGTAGAGTCACATTGGGTTCCCTGACTGTGAATGGGGTCCCGGTAACCTCGGCAGTAATTAGAATTACCGCACCCTACGGCGCTATTCTCGTCAATGGTTTACCATACCAGATCGTATCAGCAGAACTTCTACAAGCCACTGGTTTAAGTAAAAATATGATTATTGATGGGGTTTCCGGAAAAATCAGTATTCAGACAGGGATTTTACCTCCACCTCCACCACCTCCACCACCTCCACCGAACCAACCACCTATTGTCAATGCTGGCATAGACCAAACCATTACTTTGCCAGCCACAGCAAGTCTGATTGGGAGTGCTAGTGATGACAGTTTACCCTCTGGCAGTATACTCACGACTACTTGGTCAAAGTTTTCTGGTCCTGACACCGTGAATTTTGGCAATGCCAGCGCACTTTCTACCACCGCGAGTTTTTCTGCCTCTGGTACTTATGTGTTGCGATTAAGCGCTAGTGACAGTCAATTGACCTCGACTGATGATATTATCGTTAATGTAAACCCTGCCTCTCCTTCTTGTGCCACTATCGGCTCAAACTCCTTCTTCGGCTGTTACTACAGCGGCATGAACTTTAATACTCTGCTACTGACTCGAACTGATTCCACGATCAACTTTGACTGGGGCGGTGGCTCCCCTGACCCTACAGTTCCCGTCGATCTGTTCTCCGCAAGATGGGAAGGAGACTTCAGCTTCTCCACTACAGGAACTTATACTTTTACCACCACCGCAGATGATGGCGTCAGAGTCTATGTGGACAATACATTACAAATCGACAAATGGATTGACCAACCCCCCACCACCTACACCAAAAACATCTCTTTGACCTCCGGCACCCATCGCGTCAAGGTAGAATACTATGAGAATGGCGGAGGAGCGGTGTCGCATGTGTCTTGGGTTCTTGCACCTGTAAATATTCTTGGTAACAATACTATTGCTCCCAGTACAGATACTGACGATTCCAATTATCTGAACGCTTTTAGCTTCACCATGCCTAACCAAGCGGGATCGGCCGTGTCTATGTCGGTTTATATCCCTTCTCCGGTAGGCCCTTCTCCTGGAGATCAATTCCAGATGGCTCTCTATTCTGATAGCGGAGGTAACCCCGGAGCACTTATCGCCAGCACGGCAATTGGAACCCTTACTGCTAACACCTGGAACACTATTCCAATAACAGCCACTCTAAATCCCAACACTACTTATTGGCTTGTATATAATACAAATGGTAATTCGCCAGCAAAGAATGACCTCAAAATAGGCCCCGGCGCGAGTGGACAATTCAGATGGAAATTCCAAACTTTTGGCACCATGCCGCCCACTTATGGTACTCAGAACGGGCAATCTAACAGCACGGCCTCTATATACATAAGTTATTAGGCAAGGGTGCCGACAGCGAGGCAACCCGACCTACTATTTGTTGAAGCTTGATTGTCCCCAGCTGGCGGGAATCGAGGCTATCTTGCGCATTATCGCCGACCATGTAGACTTCTTTTTTCTCCCGATTGATCGCGGCAATCCGTTTACAGAAGAGTTGTTTCGTGTTTTTTGGATTGCGGAATAAAGTTATATCTCCGATTTGAGGTTTGCTGAATAAATAGACCCATCGATTGACTAATACAACCTGGCCGTGCCGCAGTGCTGGTTGCATGCTGTGCCCACTGATTTTAACTATCTTGATTGGCCACGTCATGAAATTTACTCGAGAACAGGTACGATGATTTCTGCTTCCGGTTTATACGGAGCTTTTACACGCTTGGTTTGTTTCCCTTTGGTTTCCCAAAAAATTTCCGCGAACCGGTTAATTCTCTCGAGGAGTTTTTGGGCCGTAGCGCGCTCTACGGTTTGTTTGGTTTTGGATGCCAGTGACATGATCTCATAAACCAACTTTGACAATTCCGGGTATTTTTGGGCAAGCTCCGGTTTGAAATAGTCGCCCCAAATGACGCGAATCTCGCGCTTCACAAGCTCCGCATGCTCTTCTTTGATGTTCACAGCCCTGATCATAGAGTTGCGAAATTCTATATCATGATCGTGATGTTCTTTTTCGAGTTCAGCCATGAGATCCATCATGCGAATCACTGTGAGCGCTCCGATTTGAGCCGCGTGCGGGTCATAAATCCCGCAAGGGTAGTCGCAATGAGCATAGGCGGTATCTAGGGGTAAGCAGTAAGCAGTAAGCAGTAAGCGACGAGAGAATATCGAATAGAGAATAGAGAATAGAGAATTCATGTAGTGTTCTTTCGTTAATTGTGGGCCCCCTCTCATTCCCCAGTCTTTGCAAAGGGAGAGGTTGTGGGTGTATTTTACCACAATTTGACCCGTGGCCAAAGATTCATGTAATATTAAATAATCATGGACGACCAATCCAATCTTCCACCTCTTCCATCATCCACCCCCCAATCCCTAACTCCTAAATTCGGCATCCCTCAAGCGATTTTTTCTGGGTTGGTGATTATTGCCGTATCAATTTATATTTCCTTCGGCATGCCGAATCGGAATGTCGCCTCCGTTACGCCCCCTCCGCAAGTAGGAGGGGAGACCAGAGTCAAAAATACCGCTGTTTCAGCGGATGACGACCCTGTTTTGGGTGAAGCGAAAGCGCCGGTAACCATCATTGAATTTTCGGATTTCCAGTGTCCGTTCTGCCGCAAATTTTGGCGCGAGACTTTGCCGGAAATAAAAAAGAATTATATTGACAGCGGCCAGGTGAAGCTCGTGTATCGGGATTTTCCATTGCCCATGCACCCGGCGGCCGAGATTTCCGCCGAAGCTGGAGAATGCGCGGACGACCAGGGTAAATTTTGGGATTGGCATGACAAGCTTTTTTCCGAACAGGATAAAGATGGGGAGTCCACCGTCCAGTATGAGGTAAGTGATATCAAAAAATGGGGGAACGAAATTGGACTCAATACCTCGCAATTTACTGCCTGTTTGGATTCGCAAAAGTTTAAAGACGAAGTGGCCAAGGATGTAGCAGATGGGCAAGCGGCCGATGTCGCTGGCACTCCGATGTTCTTCGTGAACGGGACCATGGTCCGCGGCTCCCAGCCATTTTCGAATTTTCAGAAAATCATCGACGAAGCCCTAAAGACAAAATGAGATGTCACGGAATCTAAAAATTCTAGTTGGCCTTGCTGCCGTGGCTGCAATTGTGGCCGGTGGGTATTATTTATCAGGTAATAACAATGGAACCAAGGTTAAGGGTGTCTTCGTAATCACCATGAAACCCGGAACTTTTGAACCTGACAACATTGTCATCAAGCGAGGGACAAAGGCGATTTTCAAAAATCTTGATACCAAGCCTCGCTGGCCCGCTTCCAATCTGCATCCGACTCATGGCCTATATCCCGAGTTTGATCCGCGCCAGCCTGTCGCGCCGGGGGCGGAATGGAGTTTTGTATTCGATAAAACCGGCACCTGGAAGTTTCACGATCACCTTATGCCAAATCTGCGAGGTAGTGTGGTTGTCGAGGATTGACTTGACAACTATTTTATTGGGGTTTATTCTCAAATTAGTCTTAATCAACTAATAATAACGAAATAAAATGTCAGACCAAAGTAAAGCCGCCATTATAGCATTAATTATCGCCGCGGGATTTGTCGGGTTTTTATTAGTTGGAAGAAATAAAAAAGATTCTCCAAATTCGTCGACTGTAAATGTAAACCAAGGCACTACTGATAAAAAGGTCTCTTCGGAAGAGAATTCAGCCCAAGTGCAGAAACTGCTGACAACCGATCTGGGAACAGATGTTACTGGTCAAAAGGCCAAAGAGTTTGCCAAAAACGTTATGGAAATCGCTATTGATACGCAGAGTATGAGTATCTCGAATTGCCGGGGCACACCTGCAATAGCGAAAGTTAAACTCGGTCAGAATCTCATGGTCAAAAATATGGATGCCAAAGCACACGTCCTGAAGAGCGGTGAAGATACAATTTTGGAGATAGAAGCGAATGCTGAGAAATCAATCAAACCCAGCTTTGTGCATGGTGTCGGGGTTTATGGGTTTGCCTGCGATGAAAATTCTTCTGTAGGTATATTTCAAGTTGTAGAATAGCTTAGAGCCTGTTTCATAACTTCAAAGTTGGCTGAAATGTCAGAATCTTGGCTGCAAACTTTTCAAAACACTCAGAGACCGTCCGAAAACCCTATTTTCCGTCACCCCCGCGCCGGCCGGAATCCAGAAATTATCAGATTATCAAGGCTTTTATAATGAACTGGATTCCCGTCCCCCGATCGTGGTCGAGGGCAAGCTTCACGGGAATGACAGTTTTCGGACGACCTCTTCCGTGTTTTTCAAAGCTTTCGCTCAACATTCTGAACATTTTATCTAAAAAGCAAGTTATAAAGTAGGCTCTTAATTATGAATTTGCTATTTCGGTATAGATTAATCATCTGATGTTTCAAACGGGCACGGCCTTTAAGGCTATGACTGTGATAATGTGATAAAATCTTCAAGTGGAATTTTCCAATAGTTAAAACTAATAATGGACGGCATTCCTACGGTTTATAAAATTGTTCTAGGCATACTGGTGGTTGTGGCAATAGTTTTGGGAGGTTTGGTGTATAAACAGTATCGTCCGTCTGACAGCGGCAGCCAAAACCAACAGAAGTTCTCAGCGGAGAACATTTTTATGACACCCGGTCCAGACGCTTCGGAAGAGGAAAAACGCCGTCATTTTGAGGCGGTGGTCAAACTGGCCCAAGATATCTCGGTTTTAGAGATCGGCAGTTGCCGCCCCTCGCCGATCGCGGTCCGGATCAAACGCGGTTCTTCGCTTACGGTGAAAAATCCTGATGGCGGACCTCATGTCATCGGTCTTGATTTGACCACTACATACGAGATCAAGGCGGCGGGCGACACAGTAGTTACTCCAGAGTTCGCCCATGGACCCGGTTTGTATGGTTTCGGCTGCGACAATTCCACTGGCACAGTCGGTTTTTTTCTGGTAACTGATTAGCATGGACAAAAATAAATTATCGAGTTTGCTGGGATTTTTTATACTTCTGAATTTGGTTTTGGCAGGAGTATATCTGCGGGACCATTTTCCGAAAGCTAACCAATCAGGCAGTTATCCGGAATTGGCAGAGATTAAAAGCCTGCCCGGAAAGTTGGAGGTGGTGGAGAAATATTTTAAGGACCTGGCTGATAAGAAGGGGGCAAGATACGCATTTGCAGTAATGATACACTCGGAAATCCCCGGCAATCTGGACATGCACCTTTTGGGCCATGCGCTGGGAGATAAGCTGTATGAGCAGGAAGGATTGGGGGGGATCACGGCCTGTACCGATGATTTTCGCAACGCCTGTTCCCATTCCATAGTCATCGGATTGTTTTTAGACAAGGGCGAACAAGCCCTGCCGGAAATCGCCGAGGCTTGCCATAAAGCTCCTGGCGGCAGTGGTGCTTATATGATGTGTTTTCATGGTCTGGGGCATGGAATTTTGGCTTCCGTTGGTTACGATATGGAAAAGGCCGTGCAACTGTGCGAAAAAACCGGATCCCGGGAAACGGGTGAATGCGTGGGGGGTATGGTTATGGAAATTACCGGCGGTGGTTTTCACGATCGCCAGCTCTGGACCGAGCAACGTAAAAAGTATCTGGACCCTAGCGAGCCGGCTTCTCTTTGTCAACGGAGTTTTATCAGCGCTACCGCCCGTCCTTTCTGCCTCGCCTATATTACACCTTATCTCTTGGAGGCCGCAGGTGCTGATTTGGGCAATCCCGGCCCTGAAGATTTTCGCAAAGCCTTTAAATTCTGCGCCCAGATGTCTGCTTCTGACAAAGTCGGCCGTAATCTGTGCGCTGGCGGGTTTGGCAAGGAGTTCGTGGTGCTCGTCCGTGGCCGGGATATCCGAAAAGAATCATTTACCCGGATAACGGACAAGCAATTGACAACGGTCTCTGATTGGTGCTCCCTCGCGGCAGACGGGGACGACGCAAAAGCCTGCATCCTCTCCGCGGTAAATTCACTTTTTTGGGGGGGGGAAAACGATCGGAGCGTGGCTATTAGATTCTGTACTTCGGTTCCGAATGAAGCTGACCGCTCTGCTTGTCTGGAAAACCTCATCGGGGCCGTTGGTTTTTATATTTCTGATCCATCCTATCGGAAAAATTTTTGCGGCGAAATCCCGGCTAGTTACCAAGAAAAATGTCGCAGTAATTTGCAAATCAATTAATATGAATAACACGGCGTTAAATGAGAAGATATTTTTACGGCGTTATGGTCCTTGTCGGTTTAGCCTTTCTGGCAGGGGCAATTCCTTTACGGGACCGGCAGGAGGCGCCGCCGGACGATTGGAAACGGCTGATCGCGGAAAAGGGAGCCGAGACAGCATATCAAATTTTTAAGGACCGGAATGCGACCCTGCCATTTGGGGAGCAGCATACGGCGGCTCATGAGTTCGGCCAGGCGCTTTATCAGACTGTGGGTATAGACGGAGTTACGGTTTGCGATAGCAGTTTCGGGTTTGGGTGTTATCATCAGTTTTTCCTGGGCGCCATTGCCGACCACGGTCTTTCTATAGTCCGCGATTTGGATGGAACCTGCATCCGGAAATTCGGATTTGGCGGTCAGGGTTGCCAGCACGGAGTCGGCCATGGAATTGCGGATTTTCTCAATCATTCTATAACAGAAGCTTTGGAAATATGCGGAACAATGCACTGGGACAAACCGCTGTTTGGTTGCCAAAGCGGGGTGTTTATGGAACACAACTTTCCCACTCTGCTGGGCGAAAACGAAAGCCAGCAAGGGACGCGAAACTTTGATCCCGCTGAACCTTTTGCCCCGTGTTTGTCCATCCCGGAGAGATTCCGTGTGGCTTGCATGTTTGCCCAAGCCGAGTGGTGGGATAAAAGCACGGTCATGAGCTATACCGAAGCGGCAGGGCTGTGCCGGAGGCTAGATGAGCCGGCACTTGCGAACATCTGTTTGACGGGTCTTGGGACCAGCGCGGTTTCGGCCAACGATTTTGAAGCGCAGAAAGTTTTGGCGGCCTGCCGGGAAATTGACGACCCGGACTCCCAGTTTCTTTGCCGGGTCGGAGCTTATTGGGGGTGGCTTGACGCGGGCTTTAAGGACGTGGCAAAATTAATGTGTGAGGATTTGGATCTACAAAATCGTACCCGGTGCGAAAAAGAAGGTAACCTTGCCGAGAATTTATGATTTTTAAATTGTTTGCAAATCAATCTTGGCAATCTTGGCTGCCTCGCGCGATTCTGCTTGTGGCCATTGCCGTTGCTGTGGTTTTTTGGGGGCCAAAACAAACCCCAACCGCGCCGGACTTGCGGTCGCTGGCCAGAGAGGTTTTGGCGAAATGTGCCGGTACGCCGCATCATCCTTCCTGCTATGATGAAGAAATTCCCAAACTGATGGATAAAATTTCCATGGAAGACGCTTTTCTGGCCGCGACTATCATCCAGGACAATGATCCATCCTACAATTATTGTCATGTTTTGGGACATAAACTTTCTGCTCGGGAGTTCGACAAAGGGACTGGCAAGTGGACAGAAATCATTAAGCGCTGTCCCACAGGAATCTGCTCCAACGGCTGTTTACATGGGGCCGCGCAAGAGCGATTCCGGGGCGAAGTTTTGACTCCCGAACAGCAGGACATCGCCCGGCATGAGCTTAAAGGCGTTTGTGATCCTACTCCCCAGTGGCAGTTGACGGGTCTTGAACAAGCCGAATGTTTCCACGGCGTGGGACATGTGATCATGTATATAACTGGAGCGGATATTCCTAAGGCCATGAAGATTTGCGACGAGGTTGCATATACGAGCGGGGGAGGTGATCAAACAAGCTTATGTCATGAAGGGGCTTTTATGCAGCTTTTCCAGCCCCTCGAGCCGGAGGACTTTGCGCTGATCGAGGGCATCGGGCCGAAGAGCAAAGATGAGCTGTTTGCCTATTGTCAGAGTTTTGAAAAGCAAACCTGGCGGAACGCTTGCTGGGACGAAGGGTTTCCACTGTTCCGCGGAGAGGTCAATACGGCTGACGGTACGGTGGAATATTGCTCGAAAGCCGATGAGGCAGAGCGCGAGCACTGCTACCGTATGTTGTTTTACGCTTACGCCCAGGGGACGAACTATGACCCCGAAAAACTGTCAGCTTATTGCTCGGCGTTGACGGGATCAAGGAGCGGTTCTTGTTTTGGTCATATGGCCAACGCCATCATCCATGGGGGAAGGAGGTTAATGGATCGGGCTCCGGTTTTCTGCAGTTTGGTTAAGAACACCGAAGAGCAAAAAGAATGCTATGGCATCATCGTGGAGTTTGCCGAGTACAATATTTCGGTGTCCTCGGCTGATTTTGTAAAGCTGTGCAATGAGTTGCCTAATCCGTTCGAGGAGCAGTGTCTGGCGAAACGCGGTTGAGAGACAGCGCGTCAGGGCTTGTCTTATGAATTATGACACGAAAGTTGCTGTGATCGTGATGCTATTGATCTTGGGAGGTCTGTTTTGGTTTTTCCATAAGAATGTTACCATACACCAAGCCCGCTTGAGCGGTAATGACTCTCTTTTAACCGAGATCAAAAAATGGAGCGGGGTGATAACGGAGCGCGGCGCAGAACAAGCATATTTAGAATTTAAATCAGAGACAGCCGGAATTCCCGACCTTGGGCAGCAGCATTATATCGCGCACGTGTTTGGAATCGCGCTCTATGATAAGCAGGGATTTTCAGGGATTTCGGTCTGCGACGAGGCTTTCAATTTCGGTTGTTATCACAGTTTTATCGGTGAGGTGATCACAGATCAGGGCTTGGCAGTGATCCCGGAGCTCGATTCAGTATGCAAGCAGAAATTTGGAGAAGGAGATATGATATGCGAGCATGGCATCGGTCACGGGCTTGTCGGTTACCTCGGGTACGATCGAGAGAATCTTCTGAAAGCCTTGGCTGTCTGCGATACGATTTCGGATATAAATGAAATTGGTGGATGCAAAAATGGCGTATTTATGGAGTACAACCGGCAAACTTTGGTTGATCCTTCGGGTTCCATGGATTCGGGTCGCCGTTTGGGCGACTCTGATCCGCAGGAGCCGTGTCGTTCGCTTCCGGAAAAATATCTTCCCGCTTGTTATAACGAGCAGCCGCATTGGTGGAAAAATGTTTTTCAAAGAGATTTTCATAAAGTTGGAGAATTGTGCCGACAAGCGCCGACGTCGAAACTCGGGGATATTTGCATTCGCAGTCTGGGCTACAGCTTGGGAGTAAATTTTAACTACGATTTCTCTGGAATTATTACCGCATGCAATGCCATGCCAAATCAAGCCGACCGGATTCTTTGTAAAGCCGAAGCAGCAACTAGTTTCCCCGCGACACTTTCACAAAAGAAGTTGCAGTTATGCAGGGATTTACCAGGATCAATGCAGGAGGGCTGCGCTCATTAAGTTCCGGAAGCAAAAAGTAACAGCTTACCTTTATTCTTTAGTAGCAATAGTGTCGATGATCGGAGTTGGGTTTGCGTTGCAATCCAAAGTACATGTGCCAGGACCACAACCGATCACCTTAACCGATTGGGCTTCGCAGATACAACGGCAAGGACCAGAACAGGCCTACCAAATTTTTAAACAGGAGACGGCCAAGGAAAATGTCGAAGAGCAGCACATACAAGCTCACGCTTTCGGCCAGGCCCTGTATGAAGTCCAAGGAGTAAAAGGAGTAACGGTTTGTGATAGTGCGTTTGGTTTTGGATGTTTTCATCAGTTTTTTCTTTCCGCAATAATGGGTGAGGGACTGGAGATCGTCCCCCAGCTCGACGAGGCCTGTATTCAGAAATTTGGTCTAGGCGGCCAAGGTTGTCAGCATGGCATCGGTCATGGTCTCGTGGAATATTTTAGTCACGATTTATCGCAGGCTCTAAACGTTTGTGCTAAAATGAAATGGCAGAAACCGTTGTTTGGTTGCCAGAGCGGTGTATTCATGGAATATAATTTTCCGACATTCGTCGATGAAAACGGAGGACGCAGACAGTCGCGACAGTTTGATAAAACCCAGCCATTCAGTCCCTGTTTTGAGATTCCTGATAGATTCCACCTTTCTTGCGTATATGCCCAAGCTGAATGGTGGGACAAAGGTCTTTCATTAAATTATTCGGAAATGGGGGAATATTGTCGAACTTTGACAGAATCAGATTTGCGCCAGATTTGTTTCATCGGCATTGGAGTAAGCGCAGTGTCAGCTGGAAATTTTGAAACCGAAGCTGTGCTACAAGCCTGTGGTGAAATGTCTGGAGAGGCCGCTCAAATATCCTGCCGGGGCGGCGGGTATTGGGGGTTTTTTGATGCCGGTGCAAATTTCCACGAGCAGGCGAAAATCCTTTGCAATAAAGGGTTAAGAGAAAAACAAAGAAATCAATGCGTGCTTGAGGGGAGTCTGCAGAATTTATGAAATTCAAAGCTAAATCCAGTTATATTGGTCTAATCTTACTCGCGGGTATACTCGCTGTTGTTTGGTTTTTTGGTCCTGGCAAGAAATCGCAGGAGAGGGAGACCCTCTCAATCCAAGCACTGGCCCGCGCAGTCTTGGAAAACTGCCAACGGAGCAACTACCATCCGACTTGTTATGAGAAAGAAATTCCGAAACTCATGGAGCGAATTTCCATGGAGGAGGCATTTGCCGTGGCAAAACTCGTTCAAGGCGCTGACTCGACCTACAATTACTGTCATGTCCTGGGCCATGATCTCGCTGCCAAGGAAACCGCAAAAGATATCAGCAAGTGGTCAGAGGTGATCCATCGCTGCCCCACAGGAATCTGCTCCAACGGCTGTTTGCACGGGGCCGCGCAAGAGCGATTCCGAGGGGAGGTCCTTACGGATGAGCAGATTGAAATTGCCAAGCAGGAATTAATCGGGGTCTGCGACAGAACCGACAAATGGAGCATTACCGGCCTCGAACAATCCGAATGTTTTCATGGCCTAGGACATTTGACGGTTTATATGACTGGAGCAAAGATGCCGAAAGCCTTGGAATTGTGCCGGTCCGTGGCATTTACAAGGACTGGTCAGGATTTTCAAAATTTGTGTTATGAGGGCGCTTTTATGCAAATCTTTCAACCGCTTGATACGGACGACCGGGCCCTGGCTGCAACTGTCGCCCCCACCAAGAAGGAGGACGTTCTAGCATTTTGCCACAGTTTCGCGCAGCCAGCTTGGCAGGATGCGTGTTGGGCCGAAGGTTTTTCTTTGTTTCGGGACGAGATCGAGACTGCTTCCGGCACCATGAAGTACTGTTCCCGAGCCAGAGCTTCCAGTCGGGACCACTGTTATAGCATGATGTTTTATGTGCGCGCTCAAGGGGCAAATTACGATGCGGGGCAATTGGCCGATTATTGTCAGGGGTTCCCTCTCGTGGAGCAAGGGCAATGTTTTGGGGATATGTCCAATGCCATGCTGCACGGGGGTCTTCATTTAGTGGATCGGGCGGTGGCTTTTTGCAAGCTTGCAAAAAATCCGCAAAGCGCAGACAAATGTTATCAAATTGTTGTCAATTTCGCGGAATACAATGTCCCTGTCAACTCCGCGGATTTTTTGAAACTGTGCAATGACCTGCCCCCGGTATATGGGAAACAATGTCTGGTTAAACGGGGTTAAGGGCCAGAGATCGAGGTCTTTTTGGTCAGGAAAATAGTGAAAGGCGATTCGGAATAAATCTTGTCCAAGACTGCATAATTACTCCGGTCGTTTACATTTTGTATATGCTTTGCCTCTCGAAAGTCTTGCAGGCATTGTTTTGCGGGATAAGGAATATCCTGATGCTCCAAACACACCAAAAAGATGTATTGATCGTCATTGATGATATGTTCTCCACGTTGTGTGATATACACGAAGGGATATTTCATGTCTTGCTCCAAAACGTTCCAGAAGAGCATGTCGGAAACCAGATTCGAGCCGCTGCGATAAACGGTTAGCTGAAAAAATCTAAAGTTTTCCAGGTGCTGTTCTGTATGCAGCTCATTGACCTTCTCCTCTATGGCGTGCGCGGCTTGCGCAAGATGTTGATAATTTTGCTTGTGTTTTGGGTTTGAGGCCCAGGCCTGAGCTGAGATCATGCCCGGCCAGACGATTTGGGAAAAGAGGAGAATTATGGCGATCATGGTGGCGAACCGATTTTGCGAAAGCATGTCCGCAATCGGAACAATCGCCAGGATGAACAGGAGCCCGAAGACGGGAGTGAAATGATGGCTCTGAATATTCAGGCCGATCTCGGGAGAGCTGGCGGTAGCGACAGAAAGCCAAAAAGCCGGTTGTATCAGCAAGCCCAAAACAGTCATTAGGATCATGCGTTTTTCCCGTGATTTCTGGAAAAAGCAATAACCGCAGATCAATACCCCCAGGATTACGAGGTACTTGATATCCAGGTTATCGTGACGCGAGTTGCCGAATGAAAACAGGATCATTTTAAATGGTAAGGTGAGGAGGCTGTAAAATTCGGAAATTAGTTTCTGCCAGAAAGGAAGATGCCACAGCACCTCGCTGATATTCGTTTTGATAGCCGGCCGGCTGAACCCGATACTAGAGAAAATTGTCCCGAACAGTAGCAAAAAACTGGATCCCGCGGCGGCCACGATGCCGATGTAGTGATCAAGGCTGGCTTTCCAGGATTTAAGCAGAAATAGGTTTGCAATGAAAATGAGAGGAAACATGGCGAATGCCGACAGATGCAAGGATCCGGCCACAATTATCATGACCAGACTTGACAATAAGTATCGATAATTTTGTTTGCGGTAGGCTAGGAGTAGAAACAATATTGCTAAATAGAAAAAAAATTGCATCACGTAAGGTTGCCAGACATGAAGCGATTGCCTGATGATCGGTTCGGAAAAGGCAAACAGACCAGTGGTGAGCAATGCAGCGGGTTGGCCAAACGCGCTTCTGGTAAGCGCGTACAGCAAGAGGATGACGGCCGTCTGGAGTAGGATGTTAACGTATTGTAAAAAGATAAAATCATTTCTTATCCATAAAAAAAATGCCAGTAGATAATAATACGAAGGACTGTTGTAAGTACCAAACCCAGAGTCGGGACCAAACCCAGGCCTGGCTTTATCGTTGAGGATCTTGCTGGCGATTATATAATCACGGCTGGAGTCAGCTCCGCCCTCGCCGAGCGGCCAGTCAAAATAAGAAATCCTGACAAATAAAGCGGCGGCAAGCAGCAATAAAAAAATGTAATCATAAAGCTTCATTGTTATTATGGTATAATTATTTCAATAATATGTCTAAAATTAAGAAGATTTTTCCGTTTGTCGTTCTGGGATTGATGCTGCTTGCTGGGGTGAGTCTGCAGTTTAAGCGACCGCAGAGCATTCGCGAGCTGGCGAGCGTTGTAATGCAAAGATGCACGAATTTTTCCTATCCCGTAACCTGTTATGAGCAGGAGATTCCCAAACTCATGGATTCTCTCTCCATGGAAGAAGCTTTTGAGGTGACCAAGATCGTCCAGGACCAAGACCCAAGGCTCCTGTATTGTCATGTGTTGGCTCACAAGCTTTCATTCCGGGAAGCAGAAAAATCACCGGAGGCTTGGAAAGACGTAATCACTCGCTGCCCGACCACAACGTGCAATAACGGTTGTCTGCATGGAGCGATGATGGAAAGATTCAAGGACGAAGTCCTAAACGAGGATCAGTTAGCGGCGTTAGAGCCTGAACTGCCGAACCTTTGCGAACCGAGAAACAACTGGGTGCCGGTAGAGGACGAACGATCTATGTGTTATCACGGCCTCGGGCATCTATTTATGTTTATCACTGGTGCGGATATTGATCGGTCACTGGCCCTGTGTGAGTATGTCGGGCAAAAGAGCGATGGCCGAAACTACGTGCAGACGTGTTCCCAAGGAGTGTTTATGATCTTGTATCAACCCCTGGAGCCCGAGGACTTTGCTTTGATCGCAGGTGTGGCACCGAGAGACAAGAAAACCCGCGATGAATTATGCGGGCGATATAGCGGTTTGTATTGGGAGTCGTGTATGAGCGAGTCCTGGGCCATGTTCAAGGATCAGATGCTCAATGCGAGCGACCCGCAGCACCTCATCAACCCTCGGACCATCATCGAGTTTTGCGCATACGCAAAAACCGATCTGATTCTGCAAAAATGCATAGAGACAACGCTAAGCATGGCTGCTGTCGTGCTGGTGGTGGATCACAGTGATGTGGCCCAATACGATAAACTTTGTCGGGCTTTGCCCACAAAAGTCCAGGGGAGATGCTATTCTTTTGGTGCGTTTCGCATGTTGCAAATCGATCCCCGTCTTGTCCATAAAGCCTTGAGTATTTGCGAAATAGCTCGAATGGCCGGTTTTGAGGAGCAATGCCTCGGCGAAATGACATCTCAAGCAAAAAAGATTTTTCATCCCGGAACGGTTGAGCAAAGGGAATATTGCACCTTGCTCCCGCAGTCATGGAGGGAAAGATGCGTCGGCGATTAGTGGCATTTTTGGTTATCTTGATTTTGGCGGCTGGTTTTGGTTATCGCTATTTTCAAAACTCGCAGGGCGGAAACCGAAGGGTAGAACTTCGAGAAGATGGTTTTTATCCCAAAGAGCTAACCATCAGGCGAGGAGACGTGGTAGAGTTTGTCACAACTAACGGAGAGCCTTTCTGGCCGGCTTCCAATTCTCATCCTTTACACAAAGCTTATCCCGAGTTTGATCCGAAGCGGCCCATTCCGCCTCACGAATCCTGGTCGTTTGAGTTTGATAAGGAAGGGGAGTGGCTTTATCACGATCATTTATCCGCCTATTTTATCGGTCGTATTAATGTCGTGGGAGAAAACGAGAAAATAGTCATTTCCGTTTGCAGTGATTTGCGGAAGTTGCCTTTGGAAAAAAAGGAACAGTGTTGGGAGGATATGCTGAATGACGCGTTACTGCAAAAAGGAGTGAAATACGCATTTCAAGTTTTTACCCAAATTTATGCTTCTGACCCCGATTTTATTCTTACCAGTTGCCACCAACACGCGCATACGATCGGAGATTTCGCCTATGCCGAGTACCGCAAGTCTCAAGAACTTGAGAAATTAGAACTGCCGCCCGAGACTGTCTATTGCAATTACGGATTTTATCATGGTTTTATCGGGCATATGATCGAAGACAATCCTGACCCGCAGGTCGTGTATGAAACCTGCGACTTTCTGGAAAAAAAATACAATAAAACCATTCCTGAAATCAGACAGTCCTGTTATCACGCTGCAGGGCACGGACTGGTACCGGAACCTTTAAGCGAAAAGCAATGGGGAGATGCGCAAGCGATGATTGCTAACGGTTTAACCGTCTGCGATCAGGTTTCAACTATGGAAACGGATGTGCGGCAATGTTTGGATGGAGTATTCAACGTGATCGCCATCTGGACGTATAGCGAAGAATACGGGTTAAAACCTGACGAAGCGCACCCTTTCTCTTTTTGCGAGCAGCAAGCGAATGAATCGCACCTCCAAGCTTGTTTATATGAACTGGCGATGCCGCTCACCCGTTACGTCCGACAAATTGCTGATTTAACCCCAGTGATCAAGAGGTACATTTCTGTCATCAAGGATGAGAATGCAGCCAAAATCATAATCAACGCTTTTGTTGCGGGCTCGGTTACTCAATCATTGGTAAATGATGAGATAGAAAATTACATTGCCGTCTGCCGCGCGCTTAAAGCACAATGGCAGGAAAGCTGTTTCCGCGGAGTTGCTGGCGGATTGGTCGCGCACGGACATCCGGGGCAAGAGCATTTGAAGGGTTTTGCGTATTGTCTTTCCAGAAAGTTCAGTGCGGAAGAGCAATGGCAATGCTTTGGTTATTTGTTTAACGCACTGCATTGGGTTTACAATGATGAAAAGATTATCGAGCTTTGCGGCCTGATTCCAGAAAATTACCGTACCGCGTGTTTTTTACCATTAACCGCAACTCCGTCCTAGACAAATTCAATCCTTTATGCTAGAGTTGGGACACAAACATGACCCCAGAAATTGAGAAAATTAAACAGCAGATCCTGCCCATTCTCAAAGAAGCGGGAGTTTTGAGATCGTCTCTTTTCGGCTCGGTGGCCAGAGGGGAAGCGACTGCTGACAGCGATGTGGATATTTTGGTAGAATTGCCGGAAGGGACAAGTCTGTTTGATCTGGTTGGATTGAAATTGGATTTAGAGAAAGCTTTGAAAAAAAAAGTAGATGTGGGGACTTACAATTCCGTTAAACCGAGGATAAAAGAGAGAGTTTTAGCTGAAGCAGTTCAGATTTATGCGGGATAAGCATGAGCAGAGAGTAAAGGATTACCTTTTGGACATTGCTGAAGCGATTGATTTGATTGAAAGTTATACTAAGGGCTGTTCGGCAGAAGATTTTTTCAGATCCTTTAAATTGCAGGATGCAGTGGAAAGAAGAATTGGAATAATCGGGGAAGCTGCAAGCAGTATACCGGCAAGTTTTAGACAAAAATATCCGGAGGTCGCATGGGCCGAAGTTGCCGGCATGAGAAATTTATTAATCCATGAGTATTTTGGAACTGACCATAAAATTGTTTGGGATGTGGTTGAGAAAGATTTACCAAAATTAAAAAAGCAAATTGTGGAGATATTAAAGCAAACTGGATAGCGAACCCATAAAAGAGAAGTAAAAGATTTCTCTCCCCCTCGTGAGGGGGAGATGCAAGAGGGGGTTAACCTCCCCCAGCCCCTCCTCACGATGAGGGGTGGAAAACCAAAATTGATTTTTCTTTCCTGGGCTCGCCAGGTAGTGTCCAGTCAGACTGGTCTACTACTTGGCTCGCCAGGTAGTGAAAGTTCGAGAGGCCGCAACGCGGCCCGAGAACCAAGCGCGCAGATATCTCGAATTTCCACTACCTGGTTTGCAACAGAGCGAACCAAGTATCAAAAAAGCCCAAAGGAGGGCATATGAAGAAGATTATCGCAATCGTGATTTTGTTGGCTCTTCTCTCGGCCACCTCTTTAGGAGTAGCCGATCGTAACACTCTGACCGGCAATGAACTACCGGTGGCACTGAAAGCAGCGATAGATCTACTCAGTCGGGAGACGGACATCAAGCTGGACGTTAGCATGGTAGTATTAATCGCCGATTTCAAGCGATGGGCCAAAGAGCACGAAGCCATCCATCCTGGGGCCTATGATGAGGGTAAATACTTTAATGGCTTTATTTGCTACCACGCTGACCAGTATCCCTATTTGCCAGTATACATACGGCAAGACACCGAGTTTTGGAAAAATATTATGAAGCTCGGAAAGATACCGGGAGAGCACGTTACCCAGGTCATCATTCTCGCGAGTTTGCTTGTTCACGAACGGGCCTGGCATGCACAAGGGCATCGCGATGAGGTAGGAGCGTTGAGGACAGAGGAAAAATTTCTGCAATATTTTCGAGGTAAGGGGATTTTTTCCGGCGAAAACGCCGATCGCTATGAGGAATATGTTCGGCAAGGCATAAAAAAGAATTGGCAATGAAGGTAGTGGATCGTCCACACCTTCTTTTTTTATCAATCAATTTGATAAAAATTGCTTATTATGGCATGATTTACTTACCGTCATCTAACCTTGAAACCAAAATGCAGGATCAAAAACCAATACAGGCCGAAAACGAGCCTATACAGGTTCCCAAACCCCATTTTGACAATGTTATCAGACACCCATTTGTAAAACGCCGGATGATATTTTTAATCTCCGGGTTAGCCATTTGCCTGATTATTTTTTGCAATAGCAAAAAATTTTACGGCTGTTAAAAAATCGCCTGGCCCAACCACCACCTCAACAAACACCTCACACATACAGCCCCCACCGGTCCGGCTCCCGCCCCCCTCAACTTTGGAAGGCGCCAAAGCCCGCATGCTAAGCCATTTTCGGCAATTCAACAAAGCAGTTTGCCTGAAGAACTCAAAATTTTTATTCTGGAGGGAGCGAAAAATGTAAAATTTCAAAAACTTACCTATGAACACGAAAAATCAGGCTACCTAATTGAACTTTACATGGGTGAGACGATTCCAAAATTAAGCCAAAAATACAATTTTTTGCTTTTTAAAGCTTCGTGGACAAGACTTAGTGGAGAATACAACGATTTATTTTCTCTTAAAGAAGTTGAAAATGCAAAATATCAAGCTCAAATTACGCAGGAAACTGATAACGGTAAAATTAAAACGAAAGTTGAAATTTTGTCCAAAACGTAATGTCTAAACTCCGCTACCTCACGGTTTTACTGGTCCTCTTATTTGCAGGGCTGCTTTTTAGTTCGCCGGCAAAAGCTGACCCTGTATGTGATGGCCCAGAGGGCAACCCAGGGATAGGTGGATTTTGCGCAGGATTCCCTGGCGATCCTTTTGATTGCGGATGCCCATATGGCGGAGTCTGCGTAGAAGGCGGTTACGATTCCCAGGGATGTTATACCGGGGACGGTTGTGCCTGCAACGATCTGCCTTACCCTGTACCGCCTGTACCGCCTGTACGGCCTGTACCGCCATCTCCACCCGCTGTGGCGTGCAACTCCCCGGCAGACTGCTCTGACGATGGTAATTCCTGTACTCTTGAAAATTGTGTAAATGCTGGTACTCCGTCCGCTTACTGCAGTCATGATCCTAAACCTGTTGCTTGCTCTTCTCACGCAGATTGCAATAATGATGGCAATCCTTATACTCAAGGGGTTTGTAATTATGCCGGATCGTGCAATTCGTTCTGCGAACAGCTGCCGATCCAATGTTTGTCAGATTCTGATTGTAGCGATCCCAACTCTTGCACGCAGGACCAATGTTTATTTCCCGGCGATCCGGACAGGTCCCAATGTGTGCACCCCGGAATTTGTTATGCCTGTGATTCCAGCGTGGGCATTTGCGCAGCCAACCAGACGTATGGTGTTCAGAGTCAACTTCTGTGCTCGTTTAATTGTTATTTCCAAGGATATTACCAAGGCTATTACGAGGGGTATTATGAGGGATACTACCAGGGCTACTATCAAGGATATTACGAAGGCTATTACCAAGGGTATTACCAGGGAGTTTATCAGGGCTACTATCAAGGATATTACGAAGGCTATTACCAAGGGTATTACCAGGGAGTTTATCAGGGCTACTATCAAGGATATTACGAAGGCTATTATCAGGGATATTACTATGCCGAAGGCTACTATCAGGGCTACTATCAGGGATATTACTATGCCGAAGGCTACTATCAGGGCTACTATCAGGGAGTATATGAGGGTGGTTATTATTCCGAAGGGTATTATTACTCCCAAGGGTATTACCAAGGCTACTATCAAGGGTATTACTACAGCGAAGGCTACTATCAAGGCTACTATCAAGGAGTATATGAGGGTGGTTATTATTCCGAAGGGTATTATTACTCCCAAGGGTATTACCAAGGCTACTATCAAGGGTATTACTACAGCGAAGGCTACTATCAAGGTTATTATCAAGGAGTATATGAGGGTGGTTATTATTCCGAAGGGTATTATTACTCCCAAGGCTACTATCAGGGCTACTATCAGGGAGTATATGAGGGTGGTTATTATTCCGAAGGATATTACTACAGCGAAGGCTACTACTATTCCCAAGGGTATTATCAAGGCTACTATGAAGGAGCATATATTCCATCCATTCCCAATCCTCCCACTAACCTGTCCATCAACAATCCCTGTGGCACAGTCGTAGACCTGACCTGGAATGACAACTCTGCCAATGAAACCGAGTTTCGCCTCTACCGCAACAAACCGAACCAGCAAGGCAGCTCCAACCTCGCTCAATACGATCAGATTGGCACCAACCCTACAAATGACAATACTTTTACCGACAACCCAGCCACTGGCAATACTTACTCTTATGCGGTAACCGCCTGGAATGCATCAGGCGAGTCCTCGGCCGTGTTCTCGAACGTCATTTCCAATGACCCCTGTACCCCCCAGATCTCCGGCCCTCTGACCAGGCTCGCGGTCAATGGCCAGCCGTTCGTCGGCCAAACAGTCCACTCTGGTGACACTGTCACCATTCGTCTGACCATCTCCAACACCGGTTCTTCTCCTGCCACCAATGTTTATGTGGAGTTTGAAAACCTCAAGAACATGCCCTATGTGTCAGGCACGGTGACTGCCAATACTCCCAACTCTCCCACACCCACGAGCGGCGCCAATCCAATCCGTTTCAACTCGGCCCGCAACCTGGGCACCAAAAACAACGACGGTACCAACTGGAACCTGGATTTTGATGTATTGGTCTCTTCCAATTCTCTCCAACCCGTGGATTTCTACCAGGGTCGGGCTACTATCTACTATGATGGCGGGTCAGCGGTGGTCACCGGGGGACCGTGGAATATGAAAACCGGCACCAACATTCCTGAATTTGAAGAAATTGCCCCATAACAGGAGCTAATCAGACTGGGAGTGGAAATGGAAATACAAAAAAATAAATTAACAAAAATTCCTAGAGGAGATTGACAAAACCAGGCTGGTCTGCTAGGGTTGAGGCACAAACATGACCCAAGAGATTGAAAAAATTAAACAGCAGATAGTAGCCGTTTTATTATGAAATTATTGACTTTACCACAAAAAAAGCAATTAGAGAAATTGGAAGTTTCGGCCATTTACGTCTTCGGTTCATCCGTGGAGGGTTTTAGCCTACCCGACAGTGATTTTGATATTGGCGTGCTAATGAGCAAAAGAATAAACGGGATTAACAAAAACAAATTATATAATAGGTTATACGAATTTTTTACTGAACTTCTGCCAGGAAAAAATTTAGATATAATTTTTTTGAATACTGCCAGTTTGGAGCTGAAATTTGATGTCGTGTCCCATGGGAAAGTAATATTTGAGGCCGAGTCTCAAGCTCGTTTGAAATTTGAGGATCACACTGTTTTGCAGTACGCCGATTTCCATCCGCTGCTAAAGCAATTTAATCGAGCTCTTTTGCACCGCATATAGCATGGTCGAAAATGCCATTAAAAATCAATCCATTCTGCCTCGTATTGACGGCATTCAAAATGATCTAGGAAAACTGCAAAGGTTAGCTATTTTGCCCGAGCTGGAGTTTATGTAAGAAGATAACTTTATAAAGGCACAATTTTATTTGCGCCGCGCCCTCGAAGGGGTATTTCATATCGGTTCGCATATTCTCTCCCGAATGCCGGGTGGCAGGGCGACTGAATATAAGGATATTGCCAAAAAAATGGGAGAGCTGGGCATTGTAGATGCTGGTTTCGCACAAAATCAGCTGACTGACATGGCTGGTTACCGTAATCGCTTGACTCATTTTTATGCGGACATCACGCCGCAGGAAATTCAGGAAATTTTAATACATCACTTGATGGATTTTGAGCAATTTCTCAAGTATATCAAGCAACTGTTGGAACATCCGGAAAAGTTTAATTTAAAAATCGAATAACCCGAACCCATATAAAAGAGAAGTTAGTCCCTTTCTCTCCCCCTCGTGAGGGGGAGATGCAAGAGGGGGTGGGAGGGGTGAAAAGGACTTGACTTTTCTTTCCTTGGCTCGCCAGGTAGTGTCCAGTCAGACTGGTCTACTACTTGGCTTGCGTAGCTTACCTGGACAATATCCCTAGTTTATGCTAGAGTGGGGGCACAATAGGATTGGTGTCAACAATAATTAAATTAAAAAATGAGCCGCATAATAGACAAGATAAAGGCAAGTTTAGTGAGTGAGCAGATCGCTAATGAAAGACTTAGCACTTTGATCATTGAGCTCCGTCATCGAGGAATTAATTTTCAAATTCAGAGGATTGCTGAAGACGGACAAGAGTATTTTTTGGCCAAATCCGTAGACTACCCCAAAGGATCAATTATTACTTCTGGAAAAAATTTAGAAGAACTGGTCGGCAATATCAAGGACGCAATCTTTACGGCGTTCGACATTCCTGCCCGCTATTGCAATGCGGAAATTATCAATCTTTCCAATCTGCCGCTGACAGCTGAACAAAAGTCAGTGTATGCTACCACCTAAATTGCCGTCTGATGTCTCACAGAAGCGCATTCTCAAGGTTCTGAAAAAAGTCGGATTTTCTATTCACAAACAAGGCGGCCGCGGCAGTCACATCAAAGTGATTGATCCCAAAACCGGTAAGTTTATCACCATCCAGTATCATTTGAAAAAGGGAGAACTTAAAGAAATTTTGAAATCAGCCGAAGCTCTTGGCTATGATGCAACAGAGATAATGAACAATTACTAGCACTTACCAAACCCATAAAAGAGAAGCGAAAGACCTGTCATTGCGAGGAGTCCCGGAACCAAATCGGGACGACGTGGCAATCTCTACAATAAACCGTTTCACTTTTCTTTCCTGGACTCACCAGGTAGTGAAAGTTCGAGAGGCCGCAACGCGGCCCGAGAACTAAGCAGCACAGTATTTAACAACTATTGCGGATAAAAAAACCCCTCACCCAGGCTTTTCATTTTCTGAATAGCAAGGGTAAGGGTGATTCAGGCTTTTCATTCCCTATTAGCCTTCGAGATGGTTATCTCGATAGGGTGGGATTGCTCTGGACCGTCCGGTCCATACATCACTCCCACGATTTTCCAGGAGCCGGCCGCATCCTCCTGGAATGCTCCTTTCAGGGTCCAGTTTCCCTGGGCATCTGTTACTCCATACGCTCCAGAGATGCCGAGATTCTGTCCGTCTTTCCAGAGGTGCAGGTATATTGGCTGGCGCGCATCACTCCGCAGACCCCGGAGGGACAGTTGCCAGGAATCTCCAACAAGGAATCCTGACCTGAAAGGGTTTGTCGTGTTCGCGAGCTCGAGCCCAGGATTGGGACTCAAAAGAACGTTCAGTTTTCCCGGGGTTAGCCAGACGAGTTGGTCGTCCTTTCCAAAGGGGACGACTGCAAAGCTGCTTGGCATGCCCTGATAACTCACGAATGTTTCCTGCGAATTTTCGCGAATCGCCTTGAACGCGATAATTTTTTGGGGATCCGTGAGATCTAGCACGATAAATAGTACGCCCCTTATTGCACTCCCGGAACTGTACCAGGCTGATGATTCGTCCGAGGTCGGAAACTTGAAAGTTCCCGCTAAAGATTGCACAATTACGATTTCCTCGCTGCGAGTATCGACAATTGCGAGTTCAGCAGGGTTTAACCCATCCCAGGCAGAGATGTAGGCGTACCGGCCGTCGGGACTAAACACAACTTCGCCCCACGGCGCACCCGAGGTCTTTAGCTGGATGCTTTTTTTCACCTGGTTTTCGGAAACCACTACCAGGCGCCCGCCTTTGGCATTGATGGCATTGGGCCCAGTCGCGCCCTCCATGTCCGAGCCGACGATGTACAACTTGTCTTCGGTTGGAGAGGTCGCGGCACCCATTATGATGTTTATATCCGGGATCCGCAGTCGGGCCTCGGTCTCGAGAGCATCGTTGAGGACAATGAGACGATCCTCGGTCCCATAGACTCCCCTGTTTATATCGAATCCGTTAAGGGTCGCAAGCAGGTAAAAATGTTTGTTATTGGCGGACAAAGCGCACCTCGTGGAACTGGCCACCTGATTTTCCACAAAGACCTTACTTTTTATAGTAAAATCCTTATGGTCGATAACCGTGAGCTCAATTCCATTCCTCACGATTCCCCCGCTGATTTGATTGCCTGGTTGCGCGACGACTATTCCCAGCACTTCGCTTGTGCAGATCGAGTACCCGGAGAGTCTTGCGGGAGTAAGCGGGATGGTGGTTATCACGCTTTTCGTTCCAAGGTCAATAACTTTCAGTCCCGAGTCTCGCTCTCCAACATAAATGGATCTCTTGTCCGGTGAAACTGCGATAATGGATGCCGAGGGATCTACCGGGACAGAGTCAACCGCGATTGACTGCTGACTGTGGCCGGTTTTCGAAAGAACAAGAACAACGAGAAGAAGGCACAATACTAGAAAAATCTGTTTTTTCATAAGCCCTCCTTTTGGCTATCTATATTTTGGGAGAATTGACTATTCGTAAGTCTAAGACTCCGCAATATATGATGGTAACATTATGGAATCAGTTTATCATTTTGTCAAGGAGTCTCATTTATGTTACTATAGAGCCTTGAATTACGAAACTCCCCAGCCAAATAGCCTCTAATCTTGGGCAATGCAAAAACACCTTGAATTGTCCAAAGTTGCAGGTTAGTTAACGGATTGTTCTTTGATTTCTCTAATCCCCGGCGAATACCGAGGACACGATTACGCTAGAAGATAAGCCAGCAGACTGTAGGTATAGTTAGCCAGATACCCAGCCATTGAACGTGGTAAACTGGTGATAAGCCCATAGAAGAGCTTGAGATTGCGGAAGTTGATCTCGATCAGCATTCTGGTCGAGTAAGCCCAAGTGTCAAAAGCTGTTGCCAGCTTCTTCATGTTCTTCTTGGGCTTAATGAGAATCAACCTTTTTCCTGCAATGTAGAAGTTCTTTTCCAACTCCGCGGACACATACCCGCTGTCAGCCACGAATATTCCCATGAGATCCCGGTTTAAGGGAATACAGACCTTGCGGTCAGCCACATTAGCTGTCGTGAATTTCACGGCCAGGACATTCCGATTCAAATCCGCGGTTAAGTGCAGTTTCAGGCCATAATAGTAGCCTTGGCCGGTGTTGCTCCAGGACGCATAGTCCTTCATGGTCTGGTGATGCCGGGCATTCTTGCTCAAGCAGACCGGGATATCTGTGGAGTCAGTGTGCTTGATGGGATGGGAGGATTTGCGATTGTGTTTCAGAAGCAGGGACAGGACAAGGACCGCCAGCTTAAACCAACGGTTCATGCTCACCACCAGGGTTTTGTAGGAGCAGGGGGGCTGGAAGATTTCGTAGACTGACTTTTTGGTTTCAATGTTTTGTTTCTGCTTGAACAGAGCCAGGGCAATACTGTCTTCAATGCTTAAGGCTAACTTTCGACCGACGTGTTTTAGGAACTTACTGAAACGTAATTGTTTAGAGATGAGAACTACTGTCTGCCTGATTGATTCAAAGACTTGAATTTCTGTCATTTCAGCAGATCAAATATTTACTCTTGCCGTCAAATGTTAACGGCAGAAGGAAGTATATGATATTTCAAGGGATATTTGAAGTTTCGTAATTCAAAGTATAGAGCTAATCTAGAGGTCTTAAAATCCTGCTGTGAAATCAAAAATTGATTCATTTTCTCTCTTTTTTATTTTTACGACTGTTTTGGCGGTTCTGTATTTTGCCGTGCCGACTGTTATTGTTCAGGCCCAGGTTTGCGCTGCTGTGCCTTTTTGCTCATCCGGAGCCCCATGCGAAGCGAATCCTGGTCTGTGCGGGGATTCTTACAATTCCTGTGCAGCTTGCGCAGGGGCGAGCTATACGTCCGCAGGCACAACCAATGTAGACGCGAATGGTTGCTACTATAATATCTGGGAATGTTCGTCGTTGACGTCCCCGCCCCCCTCAACTTTGGAAGGCGCCAAAGCCCGCATGCTAAGCCATTTTCGGCAATTCAACAAAGCAGTTTGCCTGAAGAACTCAAAATTTTTATTCTGGAGGGAGCGAAAAATGTAAAATTTCAAAAACTTACCTATGAACACGAAAAATCAGGCTACCTAATTGAACTTTACATGGGTGAGACGATTCCAAAATTAAGCCAAAAATACAATTTTTTGCTTTTTAAAGCTTCGTGGACAAGACTTAGTGGAGAATACAACGATTTATTTTCTCTTAAAGAAGTTGAAAATGCAAAATATCAAGCTCAAATTACGCAGGAAACTGATAACGGTAAAATTAAAACGAAAGTTGAAATTTTGTCCAAAACGTAATGTCTAAACTCCGCTACCTCACGGTTTTACTGGTCCTCTTATTTGCAGGGCTGCTTTTTAGTTCGCCGGCAAAAGCTGACCCTGTATGTGATGGCCCAGAGGGCAACCCAGGGATAGGTGGATTTTGCGCAGGATTCCCTGGCGATCCTTTTGATTGCGGATGCCCATATGGCGGAGTCTGCGTAGAAGGCGGTTACGATTCCCAGGGATGTTATACCGGGGACGGTTGTGCCTGCAACGATCTGCCTTACCCTGTACCGCCTGTACCGCCTGTACGGCCTGTACCGCCATCTCCACCCGCTGTGGCGTGCAACTCCCCGGCAGACTGCTCTGACGATGGTAATTCCTGTACTCTTGAAAATTGTGTAAATGCTGGTACTCCGTCCGCTTACTGCAGTCATGATCCTAAACCTGTTGCTTGCTCTTCTCACGCAGATTGCAATAATGATGGCAATCCTTATACTCAAGGGGTTTGTAATTATGCCGGATCGTGCAATTCGTTCTGCGAACAGCTGCCGATCCAATGTTTGTCAGATTCTGATTGTAGCGATCCCAACTCTTGCACGCAGGACCAATGTTTATTTCCCGGCGATCCGGACAGGTCCCAATGTGTGCACCCCGGAATTTGTTATGCCTGTGATTCCAGCGTGGGCATTTGCGCAGCCAACCAGACGTATGGTGTTCAGAGTCAACTTCTGTGCTCGTTTAATTGTTATTTCCAAGGATATTACCAAGGCTATTACGAGGGGTATTATGAGGGATACTACCAGGGCTACTATCAAGGATATTACGAAGGCTATTACCAAGGGTATTACCAGGGAGTTTATCAGGGCTACTATCAAGGATATTACGAAGGCTATTACCAAGGGTATTACCAGGGAGTTTATCAGGGCTACTATCAAGGATATTACGAAGGCTATTATCAGGGATATTACTATGCCGAAGGCTACTATCAGGGCTACTATCAGGGATATTACTATGCCGAAGGCTACTATCAGGGCTACTATCAGGGAGTATATGAGGGTGGTTATTATTCCGAAGGGTATTATTACTCCCAAGGGTATTACCAAGGCTACTATCAAGGGTATTACTACAGCGAAGGCTACTATCAAGGCTACTATCAAGGAGTATATGAGGGTGGTTATTATTCCGAAGGGTATTATTACTCCCAAGGGTATTACCAAGGCTACTATCAAGGGTATTACTACAGCGAAGGCTACTATCAAGGTTATTATCAAGGAGTATATGAGGGTGGTTATTATTCCGAAGGGTATTATTACTCCCAAGGCTACTATCAGGGCTACTATCAGGGAGTATATGAGGGTGGTTATTATTCCGAAGGATATTACTACAGCGAAGGCTACTACTATTCCCAAGGGTATTATCAAGGCTACTATGAAGGAGCATATATTCCATCCATTCCCAATCCTCCCACTAACCTGTCCATCAACAATCCCTGTGGCACAGTCGTAGACCTGACCTGGAATGACAACTCTGCCAATGAAACCGAGTTTCGCCTCTACCGCAACAAACCGAACCAGCAAGGCAGCTCCAACCTCGCTCAATACGATCAGATTGGCACCAACCCTACAAATGACAATACTTTTACCGACAACCCAGCCACTGGCAATACTTACTCTTATGCGGTAACCGCCTGGAATGCATCAGGCGAGTCCTCGGCCGTGTTCTCGAACGTCATTTCCAATGACCCCTGTACCCCCCAGATCTCCGGCCCTCTGACCAGGCTCGCGGTCAATGGCCAGCCGTTCGTCGGCCAAACAGTCCACTCTGGTGACACTGTCACCATTCGTCTGACCATCTCCAACACCGGTTCTTCTCCTGCCACCAATGTTTATGTGGAGTTTGAAAACCTCAAGAACATGCCCTATGTGTCAGGCACGGTGACTGCCAATACTCCCAACTCTCCCACACCCACGAGCGGCGCCAATCCAATCCGTTTCAACTCGGCCCGCAACCTGGGCACCAAAAACAACGACGGTACCAACTGGAACCTGGATTTTGATGTATTGGTCTCTTCCAATTCTCTCCAACCCGTGGATTTCTACCAGGGTCGGGCTACTATCTACTATGATGGCGGGTCAGCGGTGGTCACCGGGGGACCGTGGAATATGAAAACCGGCACCAACATTCCTGAATTTGAAGAAATATCTCCGTAGTTTGTACTTCGATACATATTTGTTTTTCCCTCCCCTTGCCTGTCCGCCGCAGCTTTAGCGGAGGAGGGAGGGGGAGGGTTAGGGAGGGGTGGTCGTTTGATACCTCATCAGCTTGCCGCGGGTTAGTTCATTAAATCAAAAATCCCCCCCACAGATTTCATGATCATGAAATCTGTGGTACACTAGAACTATGGGTTATCAGAGAAAGAAAAGATTTGGTCCTATAGTTGACGAATATGGGCCGACCGTAGGCGGGTACAAGTATAAGAAATACAGACCCGAACCTCTGGCTGTAACGATTTTAAAGCTTGCTGCCAGAAAGACTGCCGTCAATTCGTCAGCAGAATTCTTGCTTAATGCTATCCTGGACCATATCGCGGCGCGCGGAGGTCAGCGCAAACATCTTGAGTATGTAAATAAGAGACGTGTTCAACGAAGTCTAGAGTATTTGAAGCGTAAACATTTCATCGCTTTTCCTGGGAAGGGCCTGTTTACCGTCGCAACACAGGGACAAGCGAGACTGGCCAAGGTGGATTTGGATCGGATCAAAATAGCCAAGGCTGAAAAGTGGGATGGCAAGTGGCGGCTTCTAACCTTTGATATCCCGGAGGAGAAAACTAATCTCCGCGATTATTTCCGTAAACGACTGAAAGAGATTGGCTTTTTCCATTTTCAGAGAAGCGTGTTCATTCTTCCTTACCAGTGTAAAAATGAAATTGATACCATGTGCAAAGAGTTGGCCATAGAGTCAAATGTCCATTTGATAACAGCCGAGCGATTTGAGGGAGACGATAGCCTGGTAAAGTCGTTCGGGTTGTAAACCCCCCCACAGATTTCATGATCATGAAATCTGTGGGGGAATCGTGAGATTGGGAGGATGAGATGAAAAGAGGATTGTGGATTATCCACTTGCGAGCTCATGAAAATAATGTCATAAAGATTTCGTATGTCGTGCAGATTTAAACTCATTTTCTTTTCCGCCCAGGTCTTTCTGGTCGGTTTTTTTGTCCGGCCCGCAGCCGCTTCCACAGAGATCAGCAGCGCCATTTTTTCTGATCAAACCTGGGATCTGGCCGGGAGCCCTTATATCATAAAGGGAGGTAACGCAGGGGTCGGGGGTGGCGCTACGCTCACCATCGAACCCGGGGTTGTGGTGAAGCTCGAGGAAAATACACAGTTTGGCGCTGGGTCAGGAAGCATCCGTGCGCTGGGCATGCCAGGCCAGCCCATTATTTTTACTTCAATTTTTGACGACGCAGCAGGTGGGGACACAAATGGCGATGGCAACGCGACTCTACCTACCATGGGCGCATGGCATCGCATGGTGCTGGGGAACGACAATAACGTGCTCGATCACGTGGAGGTGAAGTATGGAGCTTACTGCATGCTCGGTAGTTTTTCCAAACCCACGATCACTCACAGCTTGTTTGAACATTGCGGAACAGGCTTTGATCTCTCCCATTTGTCAGCCGGCGCTACCATGACAGACAATACTATCCGCAATAATTATTACGGCGTGCAGGCATTAGTCCCATTTCCTGATGGGGTGATATTTTCAAACAATAACATCACAGGCAACGTTGTTGGTTTCAGGAATGTTTTGGGCTCCTCGGGACCTCCTTTTGACGCGCGGGGAAATTGGTGGGGGCATGCTTCCGGGCCATTTAATCTAGCCTCCAATCCTCAAGGCCAAGGGAACGAAGTCACTGATTATGTCCTTTTCGATCCCTGGCTTGATACCGAAGTTGTCACCGAACCGCCGCCCCCAGGCAAGCGGCCAGTGCTGATCGTGCCGGGGATTGCTGGAACAGATTTGTTTTATAATGGTCGACTTTCTTGGCCCGATTTGAGGCGGATGTTTGACACAAATGATGTTTTTCTTTTGGATGAGCTCGCTTTAAACACAGAGGGGAACGACAATTCAAATACTATAAGTTTGGGGGACATTATTAGGGACATGAATATTGATCTACTGCCAGATACCGATATTTTTCAAGACTTAATCGATAGCCTTGAGACTGATGGATATGTTGCTAACCAGGATTATTTTGTATTTCCTTACGACTGGCGTTTAAATCTAGACGAGAGTGCTAATTTACTCCAAAAAAAGATTGAACAGATCAAACTACTTACCGGATCTAGCAAGATAGATATCGTAGCTCACAGTATGGGAGGCTTAGTTGTAAAAGATTATCTCTTTGGCGAGGGCACGCAGGATATAAGTAAACTGATTTTTGTTGGGACACCTCATTTGGGAGCACCGAAAGCCGGAAAGGCGCTTTTAATTGGATACAATTTTGAAATACCCATTCTAAATAATCAAGTCATGAAACTGCTTTCTAGAAATTATCCATCTGTTTATCAGATCCTTCCAAGCGAAACTTATTTTAATAGTTTTTCTGGCTATATAGTTCCTTCTTCATTTTCTGGATTAACTCCGCTCGATTATGATCAAACCAAAAATTGGTTGATGGATCGGGGCGCAAACGGTATTTTGTTGGCACAAGCAGAAAATTTTTTTGCAAAAAATTTGTCCCATATCGATTTTGGCAATATTGCCGTTTACAATATAGCAGGTTGCAAGATAGACACGCAGGCTGCATATAAATATGCTTTTGGGAATCAAAGTATTGGCTCGATAGGCTACACGACTGGAGATAAAACTGTACCCCTTGCCAGTGCTGACGCAATAAATATTCCCGCGAGCCATAAGTACTATGCTAAGAAGGCTAGCCATAGTGAGTTGCCAAGTACAGAAGGAGTGAGAGAGTTGATTGTCGGAATTATCAACGGTAATACCGAGCTAGCTGATAACGTAAGCCAATCAACCCAGTTTTGTAATATCAATGGAAAAACTCTGAAGTGGCATAGTCCTGTTGAAGTGCAAGTTTATTCTCAAGAAAAACACAGCGGTCCTATGGTATGGGGTTTAGAGAATGGTATTGACGGCGTTGATTACGAAATCATTGATGGCGAGAAATTTATTTTCCTTCCCACTGACGAAGGACAGGAGTACCAAATCGTAGGAAAGGGTGAGGCTCAAGGAACCTTTGATCTGCTAATTTCAGATAATGACAACGGCGCGACCAGTGAGACTCACGTGTTCAACGATGTTGTTATAACACCTTCAAGCGTGATCAAATTCAACGTGAGCGATCAGAGCACTGACGAATTTATTGATCTAGACGTCAGTGGATCAGGGGACTTCCAAACGGTTCAATCCAGTGCGGACCTCAATGGGAATCAAAGCGAGGACCTGCTGCCGCCTGAAACACAGGCGACTGCTTCGGGGATCCAGGGACTAAACGGTTGGTATAGGACCGATGTACAGGTGAGTCTTTCTGCGACTGATGACAATTCTGGAGTTTTGGTTACCAAATATTCTTTGGACGGAGGTCAAAATTACCTAGTTTACTCTGGGCCATTTTTCATCAATCAAGAGGGGGGTACAATAGTCAAATATTATTCAGTGGACAAAGCCGGCAATGACGAAGAGGTCAAAATCTTGAATCTGCACATAGACAAAACCACGCCGGAAATACAGACGCAGTTTGATCTGATAGCGAAAGATTTTGTGTTTCAGGCCATTGACAATCTCGATATTGCCCCGTTGCTTTTGTGCACATCTACAAATTGCACTGCATCTGACTATGCGGGTAATATTACGATATTAACTTTTCAAAAAACAAAAATTCTTGCAACGAGAAATTTGAAACTCGCATCAATCTCATATAACGGCGTGATTACAAATTTCCAATCTAACCTGTTGGTGATTACCTTAGTTGAAAAATCGGGAGTGATTGTTGATTTTGACCAAGGTTTTTGGCTAAAATCTCAACAAGTGGTATTTATTAACCTGAACAAACCAAAAAACCAATCAACGATTTATACTCTGAAAAGCAATGGGACGCTCTCAAAAGTATTGGCGAGTGGAATCAAGTTTTTGCAACTCTCGACAGAAAAGGGTAGTATTAAATCAAAGTATTAAGGAATAAATATGAAACAAAATACAAAATTATCTATTATGTATATGTTTGGCGTACTATTCCCTGTTTCAGTAACATTTCTGAACGGTTTTTTAGCAGATAAAAATCGCTATTCATGGAATCATGTAAACGAGAATTCGGTATTTCTATATACGTTATTAATCTCTATAATTTTTTGTGTGCTCATCGCTTTTATTAATTATCGACAAGAAAAATTGAGTATTTGGTACACGTTGAGTATTACCACAGGAATCGGACTTGCACTATTTTTATACCTGGGAACCTCACTTTCCCATTTTGGGTTTTAGGATAATTCATTCAACCCGTTGGCTTCGAGATGACTTCACCTGGAGATACCCCTATCCCTATGACATTAATAGTCGGGTTTTGCTTAATTTTTGTAGTAGGTCATTCTATTTCAACTTTGGATTCTAAGGTAGTTATTTTTTTCCGGTGATGAAAATAGAAGCACCAAGCTACTAAGATTGTGAAAACGGGTGCGGGGGTGAGCGAAGTCCTGGGGAATGACAAAACGAGAGAATTGTTTAGTGATCACGTCGCTGTTGTTGTATATACTACAAATTTTTCGATCAAAAAACACGAGAAGAGGGGGTCGGATACGAGATCATAGATGGAGAAAAATTTATTTTCCTTCCCACTGACGAAGGCCAAGAGTATCAGATCACAGCAAACGGAGAGGCTAGCAGTACCTTTGATCTTTTGATTTCAGACAATGACAATGGGTCCATTAAAGAAACCCATGTATTTAACGATATCGGTATCACGCCATCGAGTGTTATCAAACTTGATGTGGCTGATCAGAGCGCTGACCAAAGCCTCAACCTCGATTTGGCTGGTTCAGGAAATTTTCAAACTATCCACGAGAATGCGAATCTTGGTCCCCAGCAGGATCAAGACCTGACACCCCCAGAAACGCTTGCAGTTGTTTCCGGCACCCAGGGAATGAATGGCTGGTACAAAGGCAATGCGCAGGTGACCCTTTCTGCAACAGATGATAATTCTGGAGTTTTGGTGACAAAATATTCCTTGGATGACGGGCAAAGCTACCAAATTTATTCTGACCCTTTTGCTATCAACCAAGAGGGGAGTAGCGCCGTCAAATATTTTTCTGTAGACAAAGCAGGCAATGACGAGGTAGTCAAGAGTCTGAATCTGCACATAGACAAATCCGCGCCAGAAATACAGACCCAGTTTGATCTAACGCTCAAAGATTTTGTCTTTCAGACTACTGACAATCTCGACCCAGATCCAGTGATCTCATGTACACAAACTAGCTGCACAGCAACAGATGATGCCGGTAACACGACGATTCTATCCTTTCAAAAGACCAAGGTCCTGACCACCAAAAACCTGAAGCTTTTATCGGTTTCGTATAACGGGACGACATCAAGCTTTCAGCCAAATCTACTCGTCATAAATCTCGTGGAGAAATCAGGTTCGCTGTTGGATTTTGACCAAGGGTTTTGGCTCAAATCCAAGCAAGTGATTTACATAGACCTCAACAAACCCAAAAACCAATCCACGATTTATACTCTGAAAAGCAACGGAACATTAACCAAAGAGGTGGTGAGTGGAATGAGATTTTTGCAAGTCTCAACCGAAAAAGGTATTATTAAATTAACAATTAAGTGACATTTATGACAACAAACACTAAATATTTTCTAACGCTATGTTTACTAGTAGTTTTACCATTTTTTCTCTCTTTCGGCATTGCCTACATGGATCAGCGCCACTACTTCAATCTAAATACATCAACACTTAACAACATTGCTTTGACAGCCGTAGCCATTGGATTTTTTGGCTCAGGTTTAGTTTTCTTATTAAATCATAATAGTCGGTCGCCCAAGAGCTATTGGCGTTCCATCCCAATCGCGTTGATGATCGGGCTTAGTTTGATTTTTGTGGCTGGTTATTCCATTTCCAACTTTGGACTCTAAGGCAATCAATTTTGTTTGTGGGTTACTAAAATAATAACACCAAGATTCTATATTCTAAGATTGTGAAAACGGGTGCGGGGGTGAGCGAAGTCCTGGGGAATGACAAAACGAGAGAATTGTTTAGTGATCACGTTATTGTGTGTGCTACAAATTTCTCGATCAAAAAAACAGAACAATCGAAAGGTTGGATACGAGATCATAGATGGAGAGAAGTTCATGTTCCTGCCCACTGACGAATGCCAGGAATACTAAATTGTCGGGAAAAGGTGAGACAGAGGGGGCGTTTGATTTTTTTTGGTATAAATTGGTATAAATATGAAGATCGCTAATATTTCAACTTCCCAATCGGGTCAGACGCTCATAGAGACACTGGTCGGTTTGTCTGTGTTAGTCACCGGTATAGTCGCAGGGTTATCTTTGGCAATTTTTTCTTTCAGTGGGATTAGCGATGCTTCGCAAAGTGATGTGGCCTCGGGCTTCGCGAGAGAGGGGATTGAGGCAGTCAGAAGACTGCGGGATTCCAATTGGCTTGCAGGCACTATATCTGATTGCAGCGGTATACCCTGTTATCCGCTGTGGTTGTCAGCACCATATGACATTACCGGAGCTGCGGGAACAGGAAAAGAGTATCGAGTCATTTTCAATCCGAGTGCGTCCAGCAACAAATGGACGATTTCGCCATCCAACTCTGGGACAGATTTTCGTCTCTACGCTCAGCCAGCAGGAACATACACACA
>JAHFJD010000039.1 GCA_023246055.1 Candidatus Doudnabacteria bacterium | reverse complement strand
ATCCGTCTCGTGTCTGGACTGCAAGATCAAGGATTTCTACCTCTTCATAGGTCGAAAAGCGAGAAGAGCAGCCTCCGCACTCTCGTCGGCGGCGGATGGAGAGACCATCTGCCCCGACCCGCGAATCTATGACCTTGGTATCATCATTGGCGCAAAACGGACAATGCATATACGAATTTTTCTACAGATTACAAATTAGTACGAAACTACGAAATTTTTTTGTAATTTTGTATGATTTTGTAGTTCGTAGCAGCATTTGTAGAGCGCAAAAAAGAGATAAGCCTCCAGTTTATAATATTAAGCCTAAAAGCAGCTAAATTTTAGTTTTGTATCAGGGGGTTTCTTACCAAAACCACTACATATAGTGGTCTATACCCTCAAGTTATAACTATATGTAGTTTTTGTCAAATCCTCGATTTTTCGAGATTTTTGCCAGTTTTCCACATTTTTTCATGAAAAAAATAGGAGTCTGACTTTCGGAAAGCCAAACTCCTTTTGGAAACAACCGGCATTACTCATCCCGGTCAGAATGTTCAGAGAGGAAAAGGTTAGAACATCCACCCAAATGAAATTTGATCTTCCTCCCCTTAAATACTCTCACTTCGTATTCTTCCCCGAGACCTTCCTCGCAATACCCGCACTTCTCTCGGGCGAGAGGTGTGGTAGACGACTTTTTGAACTTCTTTTTATCTGCTGGCTGTGCGACGATTTGCAACTTTTTTCCAGCAGCAGAGGCTCTGCCGGTCGAAAACTTTTCCAGGTCACTGACTAAAAAATTGGCGGGGATCCGCTCCTTGCAAAAATCAAGCTTATCTCCTGAAGGCGCTATGTCCACTTTGACCACATCACCGAGGTTGACCTGGTCTGTGCCGATCAGGTTCGAGATCGGGAACACAACGTGGCGTTCGATCGCGCGCTTGAGATGGCGGGCTCCGTATTTATAATCAGTACCTTCGCGAATCAGGAACTCCTTGGCATCGGACGTAAACCACATCACGAACTGCTTGTCAGGCTGCGATGCCATGATTCTGTTCTGAACATCGTTTAGCTCAATATCGAGAATCCGACGTAGGTGGTCTTGGGTAAGAGTCCTGAACACAACGACTCTGTCGATCCGGTTCATGAACTCTGGGGAGAACACGCGTTTGGCCGCGTCAATGGTCGTGGTAGTAATCTTGTCATCGATTTCTTCAAGTCTCGCTGCGTCGACTCCCAACCCTGCTGTAAAACCAATACCTCCAGAAATCATCCGAGCGATTTCTGCAGCCCCAATGTTAGAGGTCATAAAAATCACGCATCGCGTGAGATCAACCCCGCGGTTGTCGCCCAGCGTAAGCGTTGCCTTATCAAGGATACCCAGTAACAACTGCCACAGGGCATCGTTAGCTTTTTCAATCTCATCAAAGAGCAAGAAAGAGAATCGATTCTTCTCTGTCTGGTACTGATCAATAGCCTCCTGTGTGAGGAGTGGCGGAGTTTCTCTGTGACCCAGATACCCTGGAGGCGAGCCAATGAGTTTCGCTATCTCGTGGCTGTGCTGAAACTCTGCGCAATCAATCTTGAGAAGCGCCCGGGGACTGCCAAACAGGATTTCGGCAGACGCTTCCACAACTCGCGTTTTCCCCGAACCCGTAGGCCCCAGGAACAAGAGGTTGGCGATGGGTCGGCGGGGCGCACTCATGCCCGCCGTATAAATCTGATACATGTTAACCATGCGCCCGACTGCCCAGTCCTGTCCAATGATTTTTGATGATAATCGGCTCTCAAAATCAAGAACTTCGGAACTTCGCTGTTCAGGGTCAAGAAGCACTTCTTCTGAAACGAAAGGCCGCAACCTAGGAATTTCGCTTGTCATTGTTCCTCCCTACTTCTTGAAAAATACGATACTCTATCATACCAATAGGAGCAAAAATTGACAAACAAAAAAACCGCCAGTTACGGCGGATTGAAATTACCGGTTTATCCCGCACCTTTCAGCGAGGCTCAACACCTCGCTGAAAGGTGCGGGATTTATTTGATTTTTTCAGGAAACATAAAGGAAAACGTCTTCGGATGGACTATGCCAATATTCCGAAATCGTTTGAGACGCAGCAAATCGCGATCCATGGTCACTATCAAATCCGCCTGGGCGCTCACAGCGCACTCTAAAATCTTGTCATCGTCAGGATCACTTTTTACCACTCGTAATTTCTCTTTCGGTTCAGTAAATTTTGCCGCTTCACTAACGTTCATCATAAATTTACTTGCGACGCTCTCCGAAATAATTTTTTTTCTCCCCAATTCCTGCAATTTTCCTGTCAATTCGTGCCAAATATCGGAGGAGATAAAAAGAAAATAATCGCTTTTTGGTTCGGCCAATTTTTCAAAAATCTCATAGCTTAGGCCCTGATTTAGAGCAGCCGATATATAAACATTGGTGTCAAAAACAATGCGCATCACCCAAAATATTTTTCAACATCATCATCAGTTTTTATCCCAAGTTTTTTAAAAGCGGGTGCAAATCCTTCTTGGACTTCCCTCCACCTGTTAAGCCATAAATAATACTTCACAGCATCCTTGGCCACTTTACTCACTGATTCATCACGCTCTGCTGCATAATCTTTTAAATTTCTGGTTAATCGTTTTGGCAGAGAGATACTTAGCACTTCCGTGCTTTTACGTTCATTTTGTGGCATAAATATATAATTAATACTCTGTAATAATTATATATTACCGGGTAATACTTGTCAAGAATATATGAAAAAACACCTCTTCGGGGGTTTTACAATCTAATCTATTTCATTTTCTTCCGAATAAACGCAGGAATATCGAGCTCTTCGGATTCATCGTCTTCTTCTTCAGCGTCAATCGCCCGAGGCGCGTAGGTTGATTTCACGGGCGTTTCCGCGATCTCCTGCGCCATGCCGAAACCCAGGGGAGCGGCCATGGGACTTGATCTCTGCTGCACGGGTTTTTTGACTCTGGTAGATTCATCAAATCCAGTGGCAATCACAGTGATCCGGATCTCGTCGCTCATCGCCTCGTCAATCACCGCGCCAAATATAATCTTGGCATCGCTATCCACGCTCTTGGTAATAATCTTGGCTGCCTCGTCAACCTCGTACATGCCAAGGTCTTTGCCGCCCGTGATGTTAAACAGTACGCCGCGCGCCCCGTCAATCGATACTTCAAGTAGAGGCGAATCAATGGCTTGCTTGGCCGCCTCGATCGCCCGGTTTTCGCCGCTGCCTTTGCCGATGCCCATGAGCGCGGATCCAGAGTCGCTCATCACACTTTTTACATCCGCGAAATCAACGTTGATGAGACCAGGAGTTGTCACGAGGTCAGCGATGCCCTGTACGCCTTGGCGCAAAACATCATCAACTGTGCGGAATGCATCTAGGAGCGAAGTTTTCTTGTCAATAATCTGCAAGATTCGATCATTGGGAATGACAATGATCGTGTCCACGTTTTCTTTCAGTTCCTCCAGCCCCTTTTCCGCAAGCTCGCGGCGTTTAGCGCCTTCAAAGGCAAACGGTTTTGTGACTACCGCCACAGTGAGGATGCCCTCTTTTTTAGCCAGCTCTGCGACAACCGGCGCCGCTCCCGTGCCAGTGCCGCCGCCCAGGCCGCAGGTCACAAATACCATATCCGAACCTTGCAAGACTTCCAAAATCTCTTCTTTGTTTTCTTCGGCTGCGGTGCGTCCCATATCCGGGTTCATGCCCGCACCCAAACCGCGCGTGGCCTGACGGCCGATCTGGACCTTGCGGTCAGCTTTGGAATGATGGAGAGCTTGAGCATCAGTGTTGACGGCCACAAACTCCACACCAGAAAGCCCCGCAGTAATCATCCGATGAATGGCATTGTGACCGGAGCCACCAACGCCGATGACTTTGATGCGGGCAATTGTTTCTATTTTTGGTTTTATCTCCAGCGAATGATTCTTAGGCATGTATTACCTTCCTTGTAGCTCTCTCCTGGCGAGGGGAGAGTGAGGAGTGGGGGTTTGAGACGAGCGTTCGACCTCTCCTGCCCTTCGGGCACCCTCCCCACGCCTGGGGAGGGCAATTAGGTTAATCTCTTTTCCAATGATACACCAATAATAATTAGTAAATCAAGGTAAGAATTGCTTGAAAAATTTGCGCACTTTGTCCATGCTGGCGGCTTGCAAAATCTTGGAAGTAAACCGTCCCATTCCCACCCCCGAAGAGGCCAAATATTCATCGGCCCACATTACCAGGCCCACGGCCGTAGCATAGGCTGGATCATCCACGCGGTCAATAACCGTAGAAATGTTAAGGGGATAACCGATCTGGACCGGTAGGCGCAGTTCTTTTTTAGCCAGGTCCACGAGCCCCGGCAGCTTGGCCCCGCCGCCGGTCAGTATGGCCCCCGCCGGCAACTGACCATCGCGGCCGATACCCTTCAGCTCTTTGTTTACCATGCTAAAAATTTCCTCGAGCCGCGCTTGAATGATTTCCGTGAGATGGTGCCGGGAAATCTGCCCCTCTTCAGTCTTATCGAGTTTGGAAAGATTAATAACCTCATCTTTTTTTACGGTGCCGTTACCGGCTCGGCCATATGTGAGCTTCACCGCGTCAGCGAGGTCAACAGATGTGCGCAGTCCAATAGCAATGTCATTGGTAATATGTTCCGCACCCACCGGCAAGATGTTCGTATGTAGGAGCTCCGATTCCTCAAATGCCACGAGACCCGTGGTACCGCCGCCAAGTTCAATGAGCACCACGCCGAGTTCTTTTTGCCTTTTGGTTAGCACTGACTGAGCAGAAGCGAGCGGAGCAAGCACGAGATCATCAATGTCCAGACCGGCTTGCACCACGCATTTGGTAAGATTTTTTATAAACGGGACAGAAGCTTCGATTATTTGCGCATCAACCTCCAGGCGGATGCCGGTCATACCCACCGGATCTTTGATGCCAGTCTGCCCGTCGACAATAAAGTCTTTGGGAATTACATGCAGAATTTCTCGGTTTGTGGGTATCTGGATAGCTTGCGCCGCGTCAATCACCCGCACCACATCATTTTCGGTAATTTCTCCGTCAGCGCGCGCCACCGCAATCACCCCGTGGCCTTCCAAGGACACGACATGCGCCCCTCCGACAGAGACCACAGCATGCTCCACGGGAATGCCGGTCATCCGCTCGGCTTTCTCGAGCGCCTTGGAGATTGAAGACACTGCCTCTTCTATATCCACAATCACCCCACGCCTGATCCCGGCCGCTTTCCCTTCCCCGACTCCGATGATACTCGGCGCTGTCCCAGGATTTTCTTTTTTACCCACCACTACGCGAATCACAGTGGTGCCGATATCAAGTCCTACTAAAATTTGTTCTGACGGCATACAATTTTTTTCGTAAATTCGTCCGCCTTAGGCGGATTCGTATTTCGTAGTAGCCAACTTGGCTTTTAATTTTTCGGAAACGGTTTGGCCGGAAGCCCGACCCGCAAGCCTGGGCATCAATATTTTCATGACCTTGCCAAAATCCGCGGGAATTTGCGCCCCACTCTCCGCCACAGCTTCATCAATGAATCTAGCCACCTCGGTATCGCTCAAAGTTTCAGGCAGATACGTCTTGATGATCTCGAGTTCCTCACGCTCTGCAGCCGCTAGTTCCGGTCGGTTGCCGGTTGTAAATTGACTGATCGAATCTTCGTGTTTTTTGGCCGAGCCGGACAGAACCTTCATCACATCCGCGTCCGTTGCGTCTTGCCGTTTCGCGATTTCCTGGTTGTGAATTTCCGCCAAAAGCAGACGCAAAACCGAAATCTTGCGAGTGTCTTTCTGTTTCAGAGCCGCTTTGAGATCAGCGGCCAGCTTTTCTTTTAATTCCGACTTTTCCATTTATAACTCACGGGTTTGCCAAGTTTCTTGAGGGTTTCCCGCTCGGCTGAAAGCTCGGCTCGGCGCCTAGCACTCACCCGCGCCAGGTTCCGCGATTTAGGCGGTTCATAAAATTGGATCTTGCGAGCGCGTACCAAAACTCCGCTTTGCTGGATCTTGCGGTTAAACCGCCGCAGCAAGCTTTCAAAAGATTCCCCCTCTTTCCGCTTTACTTCTACCACTTAAAATGTTACACCCCCGATCAAGAATTTAAAAATCACTAGAAAATTATAACACTGGCCGCAAAAAATCGCAAATTGCGAAACTTCTGTGGCTACACTAATAGCGCCCAATCAAACTCCTAATCTGTAGTCTGGGATTTTGCCTTAACTCCCTCTCCCATTTGGGAGAGGGCGGGGGTGAGGTAGCGATGCCTGATTCATAGCCCAAAACCTGTTAATTCTTCAAAGTCCGTTACCTCACCCTAACCCTCTCCGACAACGGAGAGGGAATTCATATAACCTTAAGCTACTCTAATAGTTGTGGATGATTAGTTTGACCATGACCCGAGTATAAATATTTTTCACAAAAAGAAAAAGGGACAAGAAATCAAGAATTCAAAATACGAATTCAAGATTTCAAGTCCCAAGAACTTGCACTACGAGCGGAGCAAGACAGCGGAACCAAAGCTCTGAAGCGCACCGTCAGCATCGGCTCTGCCAAATGCGAGCTCGCGAAAGCCAGCAACGAAGCTCCAGTAGACGCAGTGCCAGAACTTGCCATCCGCATCCGGGGAATACACATTGCCGGGATTATCAATGCGTAAATGTTCACCTTTACACAAACGGTCCGGCTGAATAGCAAGGGTACTGCCAGTCATGATACAGTCCTGGGGCACTTGATCTTCCGAGGACAGAATCTGCAGACGCGCAAAACGCTGGGAGAATCCTGCATAACTCCCCCCACTGATCGCACCCACAGGCGAGAAGCAAAAATCATCATCAGTCTGCGCCTCAAGGAGCTGCCAGGTCTTGCGACCTGCCGGAGTCAAGACAATGTGTTGTGCGCTCAATGCGCCCTTTCGCCAATTGGCAAATTGGAATCCTTTATCATGGGCCTTGAGGTATGCCTTGCCGACCTCGGGGATAAATAATTCCGCGATCCGGGCGTAAGCTGCGCGACCCTCATCGGTCGGGTCACAAGGACTGCTGGAAACGCCGAACAACTTCCCGAGCACAGACAGTTTCGGCCAGACTGCTATGCCTTCGCTGTCGGACCGGGATTTCACGGCCCGCACCGCGGAAATAACTCCGTCAGCTTTTAGGCTCGAGCCGAAAATATTCCGATAAACTTCAACAGCTGTGGCGACCGGCAAATAGCGCCAGTCCTTCGGCGGTTTGAATGGTTTTTGTGCCACCTCACCTTGCCAGATAGCGGAGAGAAACGGCCAGGCCTGTGCGACAACTGCCTCGTTGCCGAAACAAATTTCTTCGATTTGGTCGAGAAGCGTCCACCAGGGAGTTTCGCTTAACAGCTGATTGAACATGCCCTGAGTGGGAGACGACAGCTTCAGAAATTCTGCAAAGGTTGCGGGTTTGAGAATCGGCATTCCGAACGGAACCCGATCATTGAAACAGTCAAGAGCAGTTTCCAAAGCTGGTAGAAACTCGTCCCGACCAGACTCGCCAATTAACGAGATAGCCTTCGCGGCCTTTTGCATGGCCCGCAAATAATCTGCTTGTCCGTACTTAACACCACTTTTCGTAGCGTTCATGACAGACCTCCTAATTTTGATTGTGAACGCAATCCTCAAAGAAGCAGGCAAAAAACCTGAATCCGGATTGACGATTCAAGGTAGCATAAAAACCGGCTCCTGTCTAGCCTTTTGTCCAGCTCGGCTGACCTTTTGTTTAAGAAACTTTTTCTAAATTTACTGCCCTGTACTTGCAATCCACTGTTACCTTGTAACCAAACTTGGTTAACAATTCTATTCCTGCTAAAGGCAGGCTTTCTGAAATCAATACGGTTACAACATTTTTTGCACCTTCCATCGCAACCACAGCGAGCGCTGTGGGAACATCAACCGCCTGGCCACTGGCGATTCGCGCTTTAGTCACCCCTGCAACTTCAAGGCCCAATTCTTTCGCTATTGTGGGAGTAACCTGCAGCTCCCCTGAAAAACCTGTATCTAAAACAAAATAAGGCTGCTGTACTGCTTGGTTCCAGCCGATATCCAGTTGAATAAAAGGTGTGTTTGGATAGTGCCCTGAGAAAAATCCATGCAGTATTATTTTTCGAGATTTAACAAAGTCTGCGCTATCATTTCCGCAACATCGAATCCTATCTTTACAACATAAAAAATTTTTCCCGGGTTTTCTTGCCTGGCTTTCTCAACTGCTACTGCGCTACTGTTTCCTAAATAGATTTTTTCAGTGTCTATATCAATAGCTAAAAACTTACCCAGCTCTTTCGGCTCATACTGGGTCTTTATCTTTTCATAAATCGCCGATCCCTTTTTGGCGATCTCGTTTATATCTGCTTTTTTAATTAATTCATCCATATCTATACTATAATCCTGTCGGCGAAGTTTCGCAAAAATATTATTCCCTACTTCCGTCCTCCGTCTTGCCACCTTCTCCCCGCTGGGGAGAAGGAAACAATGTTTTACTTCCCCAGTCGCTTTTTCACCTCATCGATGATGCGATCAGCCGCGAAGATCTCCTGCATCCCTGAACGCATATCGCGCAGAATCACAGTTTCATCGATGGCTTCCTTCTGCCCGATGATCAACGCGATTTCGCATTTTTTTTCGGCTGCCACCTTGAGCTGATTTCTAATGCTGGGGCTCGTGAGCATGGCTTCCGCCGCTAGGATCCCAGAGTGCTGAAGGTCGCGATGCAAAGCCAAGGCTTTGCGCGTGGCCACAGAACCTAAAGGCACCATGAACACCTCGATTTTCGGCCCCTGACGGCGATGTTCTTCCGGCACTGCACTCACCAATTTTTCGAAGGTTGTGAGCATTCCCAATATCGGCGTGGGCTCGTTTCCATCCAGCTCCAAGGCAAGCTCACTAAAATTGCCGCCATAACCGATCGGATTCCCCGAGTTGTCTGCCGGTGAGATCTGGAACACTATTTGATGGCGCAAGAATTGCGGTACGAGTGCGGGGGTCAAAGTATATGGAATATTCAGTTCGTCAATGCTTTCCAATACGCGTGTGAGGTTTGATTTGCAAGAGTCATCAAGGGAATCAATTACCGGCGGCAAGGTTTCAACCAATGTCCGGCAGTTTGCATTTACGCAACTCCACATGACCAAAGGATTTTTTTCGAAATCCACTTCACAATCACTGCACAGTCGTCCCGCTCCCATTGCCAGGTGGCTTGAGAGCAGATCGGTATAATCTTCCTGGCAGGAAACGCAGCCCAAGGAATTGATCTGCACGACAAATTGGATAGTTCCCAGGGCCCGAAAAATCTCGGCGGTGGTGTTGATCAGCTGTGCTGTTCCCAGGGGGGAATCCTCGCCGAGCACATACAGGCCGAGTTCGTGTGCCGACACATATTTGTCATTTTCAAATCGTAACACTGGGGACATATAAAACCATTTGCTGACGTGCGGACCCATGCTTTTAACATTCCTGACATAGCGGCTGATGATCGTTGGCAGCTTGGTTGGCGCTAAAATCATTTCCGTTTCTGCAGGCTTGTGAACCCCGAGGAAATTCTCCCCGTACAAACGCGATAATGTCGGGGATTTCTCGAAGATCTGCCGCTCTTCCACGGCCGGTAACAAAATTTGTTGGAAACCAAAATTACCGATTACCCGGACAATATTATCCACAAACACGTCGGCTTGGGGATGTGGGGCAACCGCCACGATTGGCGAGGTTCTTTGGGTTTCCGGTTTTTTTTTCTTTTTCTGCATTCGTGTCTGTCAATTCAAATTATAACTCGGCGCCGGAAAATAGAGATTGAGTTCTGCGACCGGGTAGAGTCGCATATACACCCGGCCGACAATGTCCTGGCGCGGCAGAGCGCCCCACACACGCGAATCAGATGACGAGAGGCGGTTATCACCAAGTACAAAAAATTCATCTGGCGCCAGTTTGTAATCAATATTGCCATAGGTGTTATTCTGGCTCGGCAGGTAAGTCTCATCTAGGACAAACCCTGAAGGTTTTTCAGCACTATAAATAGTGACCTGTCCGTCCCGGATCACGACGTGCTCCCCAGGCAGGGCCACGATCCGCTTTATAAAATACTGTGAGGGGTCCCGGGGAAAACGCATCACTATCACTTCGCCGCGCGCCGGCTCACGAAACCGATATGTCAGCTCATCGATGATCAGATAATTGCCGTCGTGAAAATTTGGCCGCATGGAATCGCCCGTAACCACGAACGGCTGAAACAGAAACCACCGCACCGGAATGATGATAGCCACGGCCATCACAAAAACTTTCAAAAAATCAAAAAAGAAATATTTCAGCGGTTCGAAACCGTCAGGGTCGGATTGTGGTTCGGTTGTGGCTTCTGGTTTATTGATTTCAGACATGGCAATAATTTTTGTTTCTTAAATATATCAGGATAAACATCTAAATACAAGGGGTATATTCGGCTAGTTTCAGCGAAAAAAAATAAAACGTTCAACTGAACGTTGCGGGTGATTTGGATTAATTTGGTGGAAGGTACTGGATTTTCCGCCACAGGCGGATTTGTGATCTCTGCAATGCTTGCCCTGTTACAATTTTTGGTGGGCGCAGAAGGGATCAGACCTTCGGCCTCACAGACCCGCCTGACTAGGCTTGGAATGGTGTATTTATACAACTCCACTCGAACCCATTTTAGCAAAAATTGCTGAACTTGGCGAACGCCTCCGTGAGACCGTCCGAAAAGCCTTTCAGTTCTGTATTGGTGGTGTTTGTTTGAAAAAGTCAGAACTCATTTCGAGCAGAATCCCTAGCTTCGCACGCGCGGAGCGCGTGGTGGCTTGAAACTGCATCGTACGCTCCGATTGCGCCTCGGACACGCTCGCGGACTCGCGTGTGCAAAAACCAAAAAATTTCCTTGCATTTTCCTCGCGTCTCCTCCCCCCACCCCTCCACCGCGAAGCGGAAAAAGAAATGGAAAGGAA
>JAHFJD010000005.1 GCA_023246055.1 Candidatus Doudnabacteria bacterium | reverse complement strand
TGCGAGCAGGGATTATATCCCTATGTCGCAGTGGTAGAAGAGGTGCCGAGAGCCCAGGCCGAGTGGAGAGTCCACGGCCAGGGATACCGGTTTGTGGCGTTCGAAAAAGTTCGCCGGGTGCCAAGCATGGAGTTTTTCCCCGGCGAAGGATTCACCGATTGACCCGCCTACGCGCGAGGCTTTGGCGGGCAAGAACTATCCGGGGCGCGAAGCGCAGATGAATTGTCATTTGCGTGGAACGCCTCATCACACTGAACCGATTGAAACAACCCACGCCTCGGCGCGAGTCGGGGCAAGGAGGGAAAATGTCTGAAATTCTGAAACAGGCCGTGGCTCTGGCGGCGAAAATCCAGAGCATTACGGAAGAAGTGCTGGCCGCGCACATCCAGCGCGGCGACATGGTGAAAGCGTTTTGGTTATCGCTCATCACCGGTCGTCCGGCCTTCTTCCTCGGTGGTTTCGGAATTGACAAAACCGGAACCATTCGTTCGGTTGTTCGGTGCATCAAGGGTCTCGTTTTTTGGGACGAGTTGGTGCCGAACGTAGGGTCCCCCGAGCAGATGCTCGTTGACGGCACGGAAATTGTGGAGTCCGTTGACGAAAGCGGCGCGAAACACATTCGCGTTCGCGAGAAGCTCGGGAAAGCAGCGACTGCACACGTCATTTTTTTTGACGAGAAGTACAAAGCGCAGTCGCCAACTATCCTTCATGCTGTCATTGACCTTACCAAAGGCGATGGCATCCGGCATGAGGGACGAATGGTTCAGACGCCCCTTCTGACCTCACTGGGCGCGTCGAACGAAGTCCCGGGTCAAGACGATAACTTGGGCGCGAACTGGTCGCGTGAGACCATTCGCGTGTACCTGAAATCGCTTGATCGCGCGGGCAAGCAGGCCATGATTGGGGCGCGACTGCGGTACTACACTGCCCCAAAAGGCGGAAGTACTGCCTCGGTAGAACTCACGCTCGAAGAGGTGGGAGTTCTGCGGCAGGCCCGCAAGCTCGTTGGAGTTTCGGACGAGATTGTCAACACCACCCTGGATATCCTTCAGGAATTGGTGGACGAGACTGCGTCTGATTTCAAATGGGCGTGGGATGACGACCGCCGTTTCGGCCGGCTGTTTGACGTGATGCAAGCCAACGCGCTGTTGGCGGGCAGAACGGTCGTTAGTAAGGCCGACCTCGCGGTTTTGGAGTGGCTGTTGTGGGATACGCCAGAGCAAATCCCTGTTCTTAAAGGGAAGCTCGCGCGTTACACTCGCACCCCACTCACAGACGCGCAGGAAGCCGTGGACGCGCTACTGTCTCCTTCGGGAACAGTGGAAGTTGTCCGCGGCGGCGACCGAGGAAAAGGAGTGCAGGCCATCACCCAGTGTGAGACTGCGCTTACGGAACTGAATCGCCTCAAGGGTGAGGCAGCCGATGGCGTGATGTCTGCGGCGATCGCTGACCTGCTTAAACAGGTTGAGGCGGTTAAGGCGGATGTTATTGCGGTCGTAACCGGGGCGAAAGCTCCAGGAGGGAAGTAGTATGGCAGTGAAGGTGAAGCCGCTGACGCGGCAGGAGATTTTGTCTCTTGCGGTGACGGACGCGGATGCCTTCACGGCACAGCGTTTCCTCCGTCACCGGGAGGCAGTCCCCACGATTCCGGAACTCGAAGAAAAGGGCGCAAAGGCCCTGCCGGGAATCGAGGGATCGCTTCTGGATCTCTATAACACCCTCTGGTCGCCGGAGCCAGGGATGCGCGAAGAAGTAAATCCGGACCGCCGCTACTGGAAGGAGCTCCTCGGACAAGCCATGGCAACATCGGCTTTCCAGGAACTCCACGGGCAGACCCAGCTTCGGGAGCTTCAATCGGTTCTCGGAACTATTTCGATGGGCGAAAGCGTCATTGTGATGGTTCCTCAAGAGGACAAGGAGAAACTCCAGGAGCTGGCGAAGCAACAGGCCGAAGCCAATGATGCGGGTCAGCAGGCGCAAGAGGCACAGGCCAATGCGAATGCGGCACAGCAGTTGGCGTCCGCCGCCGCTAAAGCTATGGCGGACAAGGATGCGGCCCAAGCGGCGGGACAGGGGGGGAATTCGACCTCTCCCCAACCCTCTCCCGTAAGGGGCGAGGGAGAAAGACAGGGTGGCCAGCCATCAGGCGGTCGCGGGCAGATGTCTGCTGACCAGGCCAAGGCGATTGCGAATCAGCTGGCAGAGCAGGCCGCTGATGCGTCCGCCGTCGCTAAAGCTATGGCGGATAAAAAAGCCGCAGCCCAAGCGAAGGCGGAACAGCTCGCAGAGCAATTGCTCGGCAAACCGGGCAGCCAGCAAGCGGATGAAAAACTCCGCGAGTTGGCTCGCATTGGTTTGCAAGCCGCGAAAGACGCCCAGGCCAAAGTGCAGGAAGTATCGAGCACTATTGAAGCCTGGGGACTTGAGGAGGGAGAGCTTCACCGCAAAAGCATCCCCGAAATTTTGGGGATTGTAGAGCGCATGAAGCGCAACCCCAACCTCAAGAGGTTTGCGGAGATTCTCGGCCGCATACGGAAGATCGCGGCAAGAAAAGCCCGGCAGAAGATTGCGGGTGAGGGCGCGCGGGTTACGACTGTGGAAACCGGTCGGGACCTGAAACGCGCGCATCGCTCGGAGCTCGTGGCTCTGATTCATCCAGCTCTTCGCGTTAAGGCGCTTCAACGTTGGACGCGCGGCGAGTTGCGGCTCTCGGGGCAGAAAACGCGGGCCAAGCTCGGTCATGGACCGGTGATTGTCTGCGAAGACGGATCCGGTTCAATGGATGGGGCAAAGCAACAATGGGCCAAGGCAGTGGTATTGTCTCTGGCGCACTATGCCAGGCTCCAGAAGCGGTCGTTCGGCTGGATACTTTTTGACTCCGCAGTTCGGAGCTCGAAAGTGTATCCGCAAGGACGGATCGCTGCCGAGCAGATGCTGGAGCTCGTAGAGTCCCGCGCCGGAGGCGGTACGGACTTTGAGAGACCGCTACGCAAAGCTCTGGAGATGATTCAGAAACAAGGCCTTAAAAAAGCCGACATCTGTTTCATCACAGACGGCGAGTGCGCGGTGTCAGATGGTTTCCTCCGGGAATTTCGGGCGGCCAAGAAAGCGCTGGAGTTTAATGTCATCACAGTTTTGTGTGATGTTGGCTCAAGCGCGGACGCGACTGTTCGCAGTTTCTCGGATCGTGTAGAGAAAGCTTCAGCCTTTACAGCGGAGGAGGCTGAAAGCAAACTGATCCGCCACCTCTAAAGGAGGGGAACAATGGCAGAGTATCACGGAAACATTGTTACCCTCCAAGCCGAGGAGGGTAACCAAAAAGGCCAGCCGATCGCGACGTTTATTGCCGGCCGGAGCCGCTATCTCGTGTTTTTACCGAGTAGCGCTCCGGTGGGGCAGAGCGTCCGCGTGAAGCTCGTCGACACTGGCAGGCAGGACAAGCGCGGAGTGGATTTATACCGCGGGGTCCCGGCGCCGCCCGAGTACAGCGAAAGCTGGAAAGACAACGGCGACGGCACAGCGAGCCGGGTAACTATTGCCACTGACTGGCTGGGTCAAACCAGCGAGGAAGGGGTGGTGGAAACCCGAACGCTCGAAACCCGCGAGTATCAGGATCGCGCGAGCACTCGCACTGACCGCGTAGTGGTGTGGGGAAATGACCTCGCTTCTTCAGTCATATTGAAGGAGCAGGTTACAAAAATTCCCACGCTCGCGGAGCACATCACTTATGAGGCTAAGATTGGCCTCAAAGAAACGAGTGCTCGCGAAGAGCGGTCAGGGCAGGAGAATTTGTCCATTCTCCGGGTGAGGGTTTGGGGTGGCGACCTTGAGCCTCGCAAGCTTGAAGCCGCCTACCAGGACACCTGGACGCTCACGGCAGATTGCTATCATACTGACACGGACTTTGTCCGTGAGAATTCTGTGTGGGGCAAGTTGCCGGCGTGGGTTCAGGCCGAGGTACAGTCGCAGTACCCGGTGTGTGTCTGCGGACGTAAGCGGCGCGACGGACAGATTCCTGACGGTTACGGCAAATGCGAACTCTGCCGGAACGAGGAAACCTGCGTCCGGTGCCAAAAAAAATCCCGCGTGGCAAATCTCGCGGGTCGGCTGGTCTGCGACAAATGCCAGCCGTACGAAAGCGCAGAGTACATCATTGAAACAAGCTTCTCTCGCGAAAGCCGCAAGGCAATCGCAGAAGAAGCAAAAAAACTCTGCGCAGGGCAAGCGCTTCCTCGGGAAGCGGGTGAGGCGATTCTGAAGGCAACTTTGGATCATCTCACTTCAGATTGGCGAAAGGACGACTTCTTGCGGAAATGGTCTGGCTACGGCTGGTACTATTTCTGCGAGGACGGCGTCTACGCCACCAAGCTTGCCCCGGCCGCGTTCCAAATTCTCCAGTTCCTGCCGCAAGCTTCGGGCAATGGACTCGTAGAAATGGCGGCGTGGCTTGTCGAAGGGCCACGAGGAGAGAGGGGCGACTTTTATCAAAGCACCCAGGTAAACGGTGAGGCTAAAGGGCTGCCGCCGCTACTGGGAGATCTGGTGAAAACCAGTCTGGTAAAAGTTGCTGCCGACCGTCTCCGCGGGTCCGAGACGGATCGGATCGCGGCGCTTGCGGAGCATAAACTCCTTGCCGAGCAATTGGGCGAGGACGCAAGCGAGGTCAAAACAGTGGCAGAAATCCTGCAGAATGACAAGCAGGACTATGCCGCAGCTCTCGCGAAGATGCGGGAGATTCGGTATTTGCGCGAGACGCGGCAGGCGCGCATTGACGCCGGAGAAATCTGGCCGGATGTGCGCGTCCCGATGAGCAGCCGCAGCCGCATCGCGGTGCACGTATGGTGCGTGCTGCCGGACGGAACTGCCGAAGCTCGAGATGACGGCAAATTCGGGGACCTGCCAACTGATCGGGTTGTGATTAGCCATGAGCATGATGATTATGGCTATCGCAACACCGAGAGGTGGCAGGTACACTTGCGGCCGTCGCCTGCCGTGGGGATTACACCCATGCAGGTGGAATCTGTGAAGCATCTGGAAGAAGACACCAGATTTTACTTCACAGGCCGCGGCACTGGCTGGGATCTCTCGAAGGTTGGCATGGTGACATTTACCACTGCTTACCATCGGGATTTCCAAGGCCAGGAAGCAGAGCTCGACAGCGAGATGCGCTCCAATCTGCCGATTGATGTGACCCAATGGGAAACGGAAATCGGTGAGAACGGGGAAATCGTGGTCGGGCCGTACCGCTTCACAGGCAAAGAAGCCAAAGCGGTGCGAAAAGCAAAAGAAGAGGTGGAACTTCTGCGCGGCGATCTTATGGCCCTTGACCATGAGAAGGAAACCGCCGCTACAGAGTACGCCCGAGCCGAGGAGGAGTGGCTGGCCCGGCAAGATGCCAAGCATGCCAGCGCTCCGGTGGAGAATGGCACTGTATTTCTGGTTCCCCGCTTTGTGAAGGAAACTTCCAAAGGGCAGGAGAGCCTGGCATGCGGTCCGCTCTACGACACAGCGGCTGGCCATCAGGTGAAGCTGGTTCTGGATTCGTTTTCGGCTGAAAGCCAGCGGGTCACGGAAGCCAGCCGCGATGTGCTGGTGCGGGTGAGGCCACGGAGCTCGGCCCAACTCCGTCTGTTTGAAGGGTTTTTGCGGCCCATGGGCGGAGGTCAGAAGCAGAAAACTTTCGGCTACTTTGCAAAGGCAGTCCTTGGTCCCAAAGACCTGGATAGCCAGAGCAAAGAGCTGGAGGTAAAACTCGCGGAGGCTGAAGCCAGCCTCAAGAAATTGAAGCTGGCTGCCGCAAAAATAAAAAACGAAAGGAAGCAAGATGCTTCCATCGCCGAGCCGCCGATTCAAGGCAGCGGACTCGGGACCATGGCCGAAGCCCTCAAGAAGGCCGGCCTGGTAGAAAAGAAAAAATGAACAACCCCGCGTAGGGTTGTTCATCCCTGCGAAGGCAGGGATCCAGTCAATAGTTCCAAGGAGGACGGAGCTATCCGTTAAATAGCAAATTTTGGAGGAAGGACAGTGGCCTGCACAGCCACTGCCTTCCTCCTCTCTTCCCGGCAGGAAAATTTAAGACTTTTATCTTTAACCTCCCCTAGCCCCTCCTCACGAGGAGGGGAATAGAGCGGATAGAGGTAAAGGCTCTCCTACTTAAATTTTTCCTGTCGAGAAGAGAGATACAGCTATCCTGTCTATGCAATGTGTCTCTCTTGTGGGATGGAAAACTCTTTCCGTTCCAGAACAGGAAAAAATAAAAACAGTTCTTTGAAATTTAATAAGGACGATATAAAATTTTGCGGAAAGAGATTTACCTATTAAATTAGTAGGTAGGTTTCTTTTCGCAAGAAAAGAAGATGCCCCTAAAATTTTATAGCTCTCCGGCTATGGAATACCTGAACTTCGCAAGAAGCAGGTGGGGGAGGAGAATCGCATGAAGCTGCTACGGTTCATTAAAAGGATTTTTTCCGGTGCGGTGGTCCCCGTCCCTCCGCCGCTGCAAAATCCTGTGGCGGGTCGAGTGCTGGATTTTAGCACGTGCAACCCGGAGTTCGCGGGAAAAAATAAGGAATTTTTTGACCTGATGGGGAGTGCCCCCCAGGGGTCAGAAATTCTGATTCTGCGGGCTGACAATGGTTTTTACGACCTTGTCAGTATCGCTGACAAGGTTATTCCCAGTCCGGTATTCTATCAAGTTGCCGGACTTGATTGGGAAAAGGGGGAGAGGATTGAAAAATTTCTCCAGCCTTGGTTTTCGGTTGTAGAAAAACCAAGAGATTAGTAAATACCTTGCTACTAAAATAGCAGGGTATTATGTCACGAAAGAAGACGCTCCGCGAAAGCAATTTTTCGGATTCTGTCTTCGGCCGCGTCCATAAGCGCGGAACCGGTTCTAAGAATACGTTCTTGGAACTTTCCTGAAAGCATGGACTATTTGGTGATGGAGTTTGGGGTGATAACCAAACAAAGTCATCTGAAGTCTTTCAGGACGGATAGCGGACACAGCTCTTCCGGAAGAGCAGGGCCGCCCGAGAGTGAATACTCCGGCATTGCGTCTGAAGCGCGCAGTGGCGTCTGAACTAATCAATTCAGACGAACAAGCTTCACGCAATTATAAGGAGGATTAGTAAATTTTTGAGGGGAAGGCGTCGCCAGTTGCATTCGCGACTGCCTTCCTCCTCTCTTCCGGGGCAGGGATCAGTTATATCTCCTACTCCCGCCTACGCTCTTTGAGCTTCGGTGGGCAGGTAATTTATCCTTGCTCCAGAAGAGAGATGATTTATCTCTCAAATTGTTCTTTGAAAATTTGTCCTCGACCGCGATCGGGGATCAGCGATAAACGTCTTTGCGGTGACCGATGCTGAGAAACAGCGCGGTATCTTCTGCGGCGAAAATAAAAATCACGCGCCAGCGGCGTGTGATGCGGAAAGAAAAAGCATTGGGATGGTCTATGAGTTTTTTGACATGCAGACGGGGATCCTTCCAATTTTGTCGAAAAATTATCTCCTGCTTTTGGTAAAGTCTTTGCGCGTCCATCGGCAGTTTTCGTGATTGTTTACGGAATTCATCGGCATAGAGCAGCTTCACAGGGTTTCCGAAATTCGTCCAGCTTTAAAATCAGCAAGGGCCCGTTTCAGAGACGCGCGAAGTCTTTCGGGATGTTGATAATCAGCCAGCCGTTCGGGAGGAAATTCGGAACTAATTCCCTCAAGAATTCGAGCAGAGAGTTCTGGTATGGAAAAACCATAGCGCAAAGCCAAGTGGCGGAGCTTCTCCGTAGTTTGTTTAGAAAGATTAATAGTCACTGTACGCATGGATTTATTTTAACAGGCGATGAATAAATGTCAATCTTTTGAATTCGTAGGTAACCCGGCTCGCTTCCTTTCCAGCAAACTCGTCACATCAAAAGAAAACTGCTGGCGGAGAAAGACAGCAGTTTCAGGCGAGAGATTGGCATCGAGCAGGAAGCGGAGCATGAGGTCGCAAGTAAGCTTGATTATGCTTCCGCGGGAAAAGCATGAACTTCTTCGCGATCCAGACGCTTTTCCGTGTAAGAGAGCGCCGCATCAATATCCTCACGCGTCAAAACCGGGTAGGCTTCAATGATACGGTCTACCGTGTATCCGTGAGCCAGCAAATTGATGATCAGAGTCACGGGGATCCTCGTGCCTTTGACAACCGGCTTGCCAACCAGGATTTTTGGATCAATGATAATTCGTTCTTTCATCCCGTTAGAAATAAATGGTTAATTATGCGCCGCCGTTGAAACTGCAGACATTTCTAACGGGGTACATAACGATAGTTTAATCCGTAAAGCCGCGACCTGTCAATTGTATTTCTGCATTTATCCCGCACCTTTCCCGAAAACGTGAGCGGCTTGCCGCGGGGATGAGGAAGCAGAATAGATTTTCAGCGGGGTTCAATACCCCAGGCTCGAAAGGTGCGGGATAAATCTTTCTTCCGGGATGGAAATGGAAAAAACATTTCCCCTCCAGAAGAGGGATGAAAATGAATCTCTCTAGGCACCTTTACAATCAAAAACAAAAACCGAGCGCCGCATCTCGCAAAACTGCGGAGGAGAAGAGAATGAGAAAAGAAAGATTGATAAAAAAAGCCGCTGCTCGCGGAGCGGCTACGTGTGGTACCATCGAGGTTTCCCACCGTCGGGAGGACCTCCATGTGGAGATCCTCGCTCAATTGCAGCAGGGAGAGATCGGACAGATCTTTTCAGCCGCTACAAAGACGCAGGAGGGATCCGTTCGACTGAGCCATAGGCAGCTGGCCTACTGCCCAGGATCTCAAGTAGGAAATTGGACGTATGAGCCGGAGTTCCATTACGACCAGGCTCATCTCCAATGGAAAAAAGCGGTATTCGTCCTCAACACCCTGCCCATTGATGGGCCGGGGAATGTTATTAACGGACATCCAACAGGGCGGGTGTTTTATGATAACGACTCCGTAATCGGGGCCGTTTGCCGTGAGGCGGGGATTGAGCCAGAATGGCTCACCCAATGGCTGAAGGAGGACTAGTAGTTTTTTTGGAGGAAGGACAGTGGCCTGCACAGCCACTACCTTCTTCCTCTCTTCCGGGGCAGGGATGAGGTTAAGACCCAGCCCCAGTTTCAAAAAACTGGGGCTGGACTCTCCTACTTAATCTTGATCCTTGCTCCAGAAGAGAGATGATTTATCTCTCAAATTGTTCTTTGACAATCAAAACCAAAACAACCGCGGTCCCGACGGCATTCGGGCATTGGAGGGAAAGTGATAAAAATATTGTGGATCTTGTTTTTTTACCCGTCGCGAAAGCCGGGTACGTTAAGAAAAAGGTTGCACCAATTGCCGGAAGCTGTCCGAGCTTTCCGGCTTTCCAAAGCAATTGCCCGTCACTACGGGGCAATGCTGCGTTTCCCCTTATGGTGGGGGTTGCCCCAGGGGGACGCTTTGGCGCATACCCATGTAAAAGTTCCTGGACCAAATTTTGAGATCGTAATCCCCATAAAATGGGTGTACATGCGATCAAAATTTTGGATGATTCTCTTCCACGAAATAGGACATCTCGTGGATATGAGAAATGCGCCGGTCGATCTTGAGACAATGAATGTCTTCAAGGTCATCGGCTACGAGGGGGACCATGAGGCGAGGAAGCTGGGGGCGCAGGAGCTTGCAAAATGGCTTCCGCAAATCGCCAAAAACGGAACGGATCCCATTGGGTTCGCGGAGGTTTACAAGGACCAGTTCGAACAGGTACTCGATCCTGTCGAATTCGCCTCCGCGACAATCAAAAAACAAAACCCGCGGCGCCGACGGCATTCGGGCAAGAAGGAGGAGAATGACAAAAACCTTTTTGTTAGACGAGGTGACCAAGGTGGTCTACCTCAAAACCGAGACCAGACCAGTCTTAAGGCTGGATCTGGAAGTTGTATGGCCCGACGACAACCCCTTTTTTGACGAAGACCGGGAGGCTCTAAGAGTTGCCCGGTACGTCGGCGAAAATCCGGACCACCTGGGGGTGTACAATTATTACCCCTTCCGCGCCGCGGAGCGGTGCGTCCGGGAAGGATTTGCGGAGGGGATCGAGTACAGGGGAAGAAGTACGGTCAAAAGCCGTAATTCGATCCACCTTGCCCTCCCCAAGGTCAAGGTGGTTGCCAAGAAGGCAGACATAAGGGACAATAATTTTCACTGGGTGTCGCCCGTAATCATCTCTTGCTCCGATGAGCAGGTAGAGATTGAGGTCGGCGACCCCAATTCCCAACTTGCCTGCCAGAAGATTTGGCAGGAAGAGCGGAACGCAGACATTGTCCGGGAAACCGAGCGGCTGATGGCTGGCCGCGACGTGGCCAAGGTCAGCGGATTTGACCTGACCCTACTCGGCAGGGCTTTGGATACTCGGACCGGTGAGTGTCCAGCTGGATACCACGTCCTCATGGTCCACGGGAGTGCCCATCACACGGCCGCGCTGATAGTGCGCCTGGGCTCTGTGATCCGGGTCCCGAAAGACCTGGTAGGGCTCGTCATTGGCCGCGGCGGCCAAAACATAAAAGATCTCTCAAAAAAAATCGGCTCGAGAATTGAAGTAAAGACAATTTAATTCTCGGCCAAACTTTTCGGAGGAAGCCGTCGCCAGTTGCATTCGCGACTGCCTTCCTCCTCTCTTCCGGGGCAGGGATGAGGTTAAGACCCAGCCCCAGTTTCAAAAAACTGGGGCTGGACTCTCCTACTTAATCTTGATCCTTGCTCCAGAAGAGAGATGATTTATCTCTCAAATTGTTCTTTGACAATCAAAAAACAAAACCCGCGGCGCCGACGGCATTCGGGCAGAGGAGGGTCAGATGAAAAAGATTGCTTGGCTCCTTGATCAGGAGCCGTCTGTTGATGAAAAGGATACGCTTCGTAGCCTGTTTGAAGGCTGCGGAGGGTATGAGATTGTTTTCGCCCCGTTGGCAAATCAGCCCATCGGGCAAAAACACCGTTATCCCTCGGATTTGACGCCCGGGGAGTTGGAAACAGCCTCATCGTGCGATGAGATCATAATCGAACGCGATGAGGAGCTTACATCTCGGCTCCTTGGATGCGGCAAAAAACCGCTCCAGTCGGTCTGGGAGTCCTTTGATTGCAGCCATGAGAGGTGCAATTATCGGGAGCTGACATTTCTCTATTTTCATAGAGTCATGGACGATTCTATGAGGATAAAAATGTTAGTCCCAAAAGGGACTGATCTGGGCGGTAGCAATCCGGAGAATTTTGAAGTAGTAGAATAACTCCGGAGGAAATATCTACGGGGTCACCCTCCAGCAATGGAGAAACCCAGTCGCTATCCTCTGACACTGCGTATGCAGGTTAAGATAGTCGGCGAGTTCTTTGGTCCAGGTGAGAGTTGCAGGGAATTTGAAAGTTTTCCTGCAGCAAGGATCAAGGCGCAGGAGGTGTACCGAAACGGCGGTTAACCCTCGCGATAGACGATACCGTTCTGCCCGCAAGGCGGAAACCGGCTCTCCTCGAGTCGGAACCGAGCCGAGACAACTTTCGCGGCAAGGGGAATAAAAGAGGAAAGAAATCATACGGAGGATTTTATAAGTTTCGTGGGGTCGAATTTGCACCTTCGACCCCCTCTCTTCCCGGCAGGAAAATTTAAGACTTTTATCTTTAACCTCCCCTAGCCCCCGCCCGACTTCGCTTGGACGAAGTCCAGGCGGGCGGGCCTCCTCCCAGCCTACGCCGAGGCTTCGGCGGACACAGCACGAGGAGGGGAATAGAGCGGGTAGAGGTAAGGGCTCTCCTACTTAAATTTTTCCTGTCGAGAAGAGAGATTAAAACTCTCTCTTAAAACAGGCAGTGCTGTGGAGGATTTTACCCCTCACCTCAATCCTCTCCCGCAAGGGGAGAGGAAGCAAAGAGGGGGCAAAGTCCTCCACGGCACTAAGGGCTTTTTTGCGGATCGCCAGATTCGCGGGATTGACTCTGACGCCAAAGAAAGGAGGAGTGTGGAATGGCAGACCTGAAGCCTGTCCTAAAGCTCGCGTTGCTGAAAACAGCAACGGAGTTTTTAGGTGAAGGCCGGGTGTGGATGATTGTCCTTGAGAGTCGTAGCCGCAGCGGGTATGACGCCGCGAAGGACTATTATACCACGACCCATTATGGCATTTGGACCGACGAGCCCGATGCCATAGTAGCCTTTAAGGCAGTAGCCAGGCGTCTGAAATTCAGGATCGGCAGGCCGTTAGCGTTTACTCTTTACAAGGAAGAGTATGGCGCTGGCTGCGTCCGAGACGATTCCTGGAGTTCGGATGAAACCTTGTCCTTGAAAGAAATGAGGGCGGAAGAATGCGCCCAATATTTCCTGGACAAGGCCTTTGACTCCTGACCTATAAAGGCGGTCGCGGCGCGTGGCAGGCGCCGAACAGCCGTGAGCGCCCAGCGCTCCTTTCGCAAAGGATTGCGAATGACTTGTCCCAAACCTTGAGACCTATGCCGCGCAACGCGGACCGAGGATAAGGGGCGAGGAGGCGGTGAATTTGCCGGCAATGGATTGCCATTCGTTCTTCAAAAGATTTGAAGGGCGAAAAACAAAGAGCACCGGACGAAGAGTGTTTACTCTTCACTCTTCGTCCGACCTTCTTTTGGCGCAGGAATGAATTTTTGCTCCAGAAGAGGGATGAAAACGAATCTCTCTAAATTGTTCTTTGAAAATTTAAGACTGTTTCAGGAATTGTGCTGGGGCGACTATTGGAATTCCCTGAAAATTTTTCAGTTTGAGCAGGTGCCGATCACCGGAGATGATAAAATCTGGTTTTGCAGCAGCGGCGCAGGCGAGAATGGCATTATCAGAAGGGTCTTCGGTAATCAGAAAAATTGTGGGAGTTTGGTCATAGTATGAGGTTGCGGCCAGGAGCTCATCGGTCACCATAGATGGGGTCTTGCCAACCTTTTGGAGCCGGGCAGAGATATGCGGGTAAAATAAAACACGGGAAAACTCCTGAAGAATTTCCCGCGATGTACAGATGATTATTTTACCAGACGAAGCGAGGCGAAAAATTTCCCAGCTTCGTTTTCTCCAGAGCAATGCCGAGATCAGAACGTTGGTATCAAGTACCACCCGCATAAGTTTTGCTTCTCGCCCATTTCACCGCATTGTCAACATCTTTCTGATTGACCGCGCGGCCCGATTTTTTCAACTTCCGCCAAGTCTCCCAGAAATTGGGCTTTGCGACCCTCTTCAGAATAATGGTGTCTTCTGACACGCTAACAGCAATATCAGCATTGCGCCAGTTCTTTGTCGCTGTCTTGGGAAGTGTCAGGGTATTGTCTTTTATTCTGGCAGTAGTAATTTCCTTCATAACGATAGTTTAATCCGTAAAGCCGGGACCTGTCAATTGTATTTCTGCATTTATCCCGCACCTTTCCCGAAAACGTGAGCGGCTTGCCGCGGGGATGAGGAAGCAGAATTGACTTTCAGCGGGGTTCAATACCCCAGGCTCGAAAGGTGCGGGATTTATCTTTCTTCCGGGATGGAAATGGAAAAAACATTTCCCCTCCAGAAGAGAGATGAAAACGAATCTCTCTAAATTGTTCTTTGTCAATCAAAAACAAAACAACCGCGGTCCCGACGGCATTCGGGCAAGGAGTGAAAAATGAAAATAAAAGCAGTCTGCGGCGGCAACGACGGGGAGATGGTAGTTGTAAAAAACATTCTCTCCGCCGCGGGTATCGAGTGGCTCCAGCCGGTCAAAGGCTGGGGTCAAAAAGAATTCAGTCCGGCCGATCTCGGCCTGGAGGTGGTCGAGATAACCGGCAGTCGGGAAGGCTACCCGACAAAACGGGTCACCATCGAGGGCGATCCTGTAGTCGTTTTCGTAGAATGCGGGGTCAAGGATTGGCCAGAGGGCGCGCCAATCCCGGTGCTCATTGACCACCATTTCGCCCGCGCTGGCGAAGCGGCTTCGCTCACCCAGGTAATTGCTTTTTTGGATAGGTGGGCGGAGAGGTTGAACGAGTCTGGGGGCGAGGATGGCAAAGTTTCCGCCGCCCAAATCCGGCAAGTGCTGAATTTTTCGGCCGCGACCCGCCGCTGGATCGAGCTCGTGGCCGCCAACGACGCCCGGTACATTCCCGGCATGCTGGCGATTGTCGCCACAGCCGAGGAAGTGGACCGGGTGCGGGCTTTTGATCGCGCCGCGCAAGGCATCACCCCGGACCAGGAAGCCGAAGGCCTGCGGGCGATCGCCGAGAAGGCGGTTGAGGGGCGGCTCACGATTGTAAAAATGAGCCACTCCAAGACCGCCACCGTGGCCGACAGGATGTTTGGCCAGTATGACCAACTCCTCATCCTTTCCGGCGACGGCGAGGCAAACTTTTTTGGCGACGGCGCGCTGTGCGCTTCGCTGAAAGAAAAGTTTGAAGGCTGGAACGGCGGCTCCGGCCTGGGCAAAACAGGGGAAACCGCTTACTGGGGCGGCTATCCCAATCACGAGGAAGTCTTGAGTTTTGTCAAAAACTTCCTTGGGGAGGGGAAATGAGGTACGTTCAAACCATGATTTACCCCTTTTCCTCGGGGTTGTCAGAAATGCGGCGGAAAGGCTCTTTTTGCCAATCGAGCAAATGTTGTAGGATTTTTTTGGGTTGTTTTTCCCTTTCGCTGTTTTCCGGCTCTCTGCCGGAATAGAAGAAGCGATTCCCAACTTGGGAATAGGAGAAAAATTATGAGTAAGATGAGTAAAAAAGTCGCGGCCGCAGTTAAAAAGGCTTTGGATGGTTTAGAACAGCGGCCTCGGTTTACGTTTGCCGAGGTCGTTGAAAAGTTTCGTGCGGCGGGGCTGGTTTTCGAACTCCAGCCCGCAGCCTTCGGCTACACGCCCCTTCCCCCCAACGCGCAGGATATGGTTTTTGAAAAGGGGGCGACAGTGCATCACTTCGACTACGTTGAGGTGATGCGGGAGGTTATAGGTGAGCGCGGGGAAAATGGAATTTATTTACCCGTGCTTGGCGCGACCCATGTTAGCATCCAAGCTGGTTGGACCGGGACCAGTTTTGGATCTCGCATGGAGGCCGGTTCGGAACTGGGGAAAGATCTGGAGGCGATCATGCTCCAGGCTGTGCCTGACCAGCCACTCCGGCTGGTTGAGGATATAGTCGATCTGCCTGTGCCCGAATGGGCAGTTGACGAGACTGGGGAGCCTCCCATTTCTATGTTGATGTTCCGCTCTGAGGCGGAACAGGCGTGGAAGGAGTTCGTTTCCAAAAAACCAATGGAGGATTGAAATTTTTTGGAGGAAGGCGTCGCCAGTTGCATTCGCGGCTGCCTTCCTCCTCTCTTCCGGGGCAGGGATGAGGTTAAGATCCCCCTCTTTCTAGGGAATCTTAGAAAGAGGGGGACTCTCCTACTTAATCCTAATCCTTGCTCCAGAAGAGAGCATTTACTCTCTAACGTTTCCCAGTCCGCCCAGGGCGGACGGGATTAGCGTTTTGAAATTAGTGTAAAAGCATGTTGAATTCATCAATAGAAATATTGATGTCCCGGAGAATGGCGCGCAGGGTGCCGCGGGGAATATCTTTTCCGGAGTGCCTGGCCACAGTAGTGCGGCGGCCGTCGGGATGTTTGAAGACGAGGTGCGAGCTTCCGGTTTCCGGATGTTCAAAAAATCCAAGTTTTTTCAAAACCTGGATCAATATTCGATCTTTGATTACCGGCAGTTTGGTCATAGTCAGGCAGGGGCCGTCACAGTTTCCACGATTTCCACGCCTTTATCTTCCGGTATGGGTTCGCCATCAGCCTTCAGACTGCGCAAAAAGACGTCAATGGCGTCGCGCATATTTGTACGGGTTTCTTCCAACGACCCGCCCCAGGTATGACAGCCGGGCAAGGCCGGCACAAATCCATGAAAGGTATTGTTCTCATCAGGCTCAATGATTATACGGTAAGAATAATAGTTCATGACTTCAGCATAGATTTTTTTTGAATATCTGTCAAACCTTTGGAACTTGCCGGTTTCAATTCAGACATTTGTTTTAACTCACAAAAATAAATGCTTGGGTTGAAAACTCAAGACCCCAAAACAGACGCTTTGCGTCACTGCGGGGTTCGCTCTTTTACAATCAAACAAAAACTGACTCAAGATTGGAAAAAGAATTTTTAGGAGGAGATATGATTTATATTTTGTTGGTTTGTGATTTGGCCAGGGAAATCCTCGGCGGACTTGCCAATCCTTTCCTTTCGCTTCCCGCCGCTTTCCAGGGACGACAGGAACACGAGTCGTTTTTTAAGGCTTGGGAATATGCCGCGAATTTCCGATGGAAACAGCGAGAGGTTGCCAGAGACCACAGGCTCGGCATTTATGGGCCTGAAAAATTAGAGGGGTCAATGGCTTACTGGGCTACAATGGCAAGAGGGCACAAGGTCATTCTTTCTCTGCAAGAAATAGACCGGATCAAGGAAGAAAATCCGGGGTATGACGCCAGTGGGTTTGCCAACTGGCTGTTGCCATTGTTTGCATATTCCGACAAGGAATGGAAAAGGCAGCGCCCTTGGCATTACCGATGGGTCATGCTGAAAAGGAGGTTAAGGCCGTGACCAAAGTGAGGAGCATTTCAGGATGAATTGCTCCTTCCCTTTCTCTAATTCGCGAATGGTTCGCGGATTGAAGATTGGAAAATTGAGGAGGAACTATGTTGTTTTTTATCAAGTACGTTGTCAGGGAAATGTTTGCGACAATAACCAACCCGTTTTTTGCGCTCCCGAGCGCTTTCAGGCAGCGACGTAACGCTTCTGCCAGACACGGTTTCTGGACAGTCGAACCGCGTTCAGCACAGACCTTTCGGAATATTTCGAGGTCCCTCTCTGTTTCTTCGGCAACTGTAAATACGCCTCCAGCTTCAGTTTCTGAAGCTCTGATTCAATATCCAAGATTTTTTCAAAAATGGTTTGCTGATTCATCTCGTTAGAAATCCTGTTTATGGAATTAAAAGGGTCCTTCCAAGTTAATACTACCCGATCAAGCATTGGGAAGCAAGTTAAAAGAGTTTGCTTGAGAAAATTAGAATATGGTTTTCTCACTGAGTTCTTTTAAAAATTAGATCTCGATGAGTGGAAGTTCTTTGATCTTGCGAAAGTCTCGAACATTTCTCGTGACCAGACTGGATTTTGTCAAGGCTGCGGTCGCGGCAATGACCGCATCGGCAAGCTTCAACCCGTAAAGCCGACGGATCTGGGCCGCGCGTTCTGCCAGACCGAGATCGAGGCCAATGGGAATGGTTTGGGTGAGGAAGATTTTGAACAGCGCGGTAGTTTCAGCGTCCAGCCGAGGATGAGAAAGAAACTCCGCTGCCGCTATCGTGGGCAGATAGAAAATCTGTTCCCGATTGCGGTGCAAAAAAGCAGCGACCTTTTCGTCGCCGGCAGAGTAGTAGATGAGAATGTTCGTGTCAAGAGTAAACATCAGGACAGGTTAAACCAAGCCACGTTCCCATTCTTTGCGGATTTTTCTCTGCCAAGCTACAGGATCTGCCACCCGTTTTTTCTTCCACATTCCTTGAATCGATTTCCAGGCGGTCAGGTCACGTTTAACTTGGTAAAGTTGAGGTTTAGCCCGATTAGTTTTGATGATTGATCCATTCATAAATTTAATATACGGAAATGAATGGCTCATGTCAATTTACTATCCATCTAGTCACAGGTCGGCGGGGTAATTCATCCTTGTTCCAGAAGAGGGATGAAAAGCAAAAACGATAATTAATAGCAATAACCATAAGGGGGACTTATGAAATGCAAGCGGATTTTCAAAGACGAGCTCCACGTTTGGATGCGTGACGAAGAGTTATTTCGCAGAGATCACATGAACGTCGGCAGTTTACTTTCCGGAGACAGGATTTATTGCTGTGACGAGGTGATTGCCGGAATGACGGAAGGGAAAATTGTCGGTGTAGCTACAATTGCACCGCGCGGCGAGAAAAATTACGGACAGCCAACGATTGTGGCGCTGTATGTTCATCCGGACCATCGCCGGCAGGGCTACGGTAAGACGATTATGAAAGCCGCAGTCAGGCGATGTGTCAAACGCGGATTCAAGAAAGTCCGTGTGGATGTGATGTCAGGCTGGGCTCTGCGGGCCATCAACTCTTTGCCGGAAAATCTGCGCGAGGTTTTGGAAGTTAACTATCAGGGCGATTTTATGGACTGCCATAGTTAACCGCCTCACCGCATTTGTCCTGTCGTTTATGACGGGACCTTTTTCGGGGACAGTACTTTCTGTCATTCCCGCGCAAGCGGGAATCCAGCATGTAGCGTTTCCGAAATTGGTTCCCCAGTCCGCCCAGGGCGGACGGGATTAGCACTTTCACAATCAAAAAACAATACACCGCGGCGAAAAGCCCTCTCGCGTTTTATTGATCAGGATTTCCGGAAACGAGAGTCGCATTACAATTCATCTCTGGAAATATCAGCCTGTTTCAATATGGAGAGCAGGGTGCCTTTTGGCAGATCTTTGGTATGGTACGGAACTGTGACCCGTCGTTTGGTTTCCGGCTGGTAGAAAATAAAATGACTTCCAGTGGTGTGATCCAGCCGAAAGCCATGAAGCTTGAGGATTTTGATGACTTGTTTCGAGTTCAGAGCCTGCAGTTTAGGCGACATGCACCTGAACGGAGCTGATAAAGCTTTTCTCGTCAGTGGGAATCCGCTCGCGGTCTTTGCGCAGACTGGCAATGTATCCCTTGATAGCGTCTGACGCCATATCCTTTGCCTCTTCCAGATTTTTTCCATAGGTAATGCATCCAGGCAAGGCCGGAACAATTACAGTAAAACCGCCTTCTGGTTCTGGTTGAAAAATGAGATTGTAATACAGGTTTTTCATCCCGTTAGAAATAAATGGTTAATTATGCGCCGCCGTTGAAACCGCAGACATTTCTAACGGGGTACATAACGATAGTTTAATCCGTAAAGCCGCGACCTGTCAATTGCATTTCCGCATTTATCTTTCTTCTGGGACGGAAATGTAAAAAAACATTTTCCCTCCAGAAGAGAGATGAAAATGAATCTCTCTAAAATGGCTCTTTGAAAATCAGCGGTAAATTTCTTTGCGGTTTGCTGCGCGAATGAGACGGATAGTGTTGGGGTCTGCAAACTCGAAAATTATCCGGTAATCTCGGGTGATGCGGAAAGAAAAAAATCCGGCAAGCGCGCCGGTGAGTTTCTTGGTATGAAGCAGGGGGTGAAACGGATTATTTTGCAAAATCATAAGCAGAGAGGCGGTTTTCTTTTGAATCTTGTCCGGAAATCGGGAAAGCGACTTGAGAAAACCGGCGCTGTAAACAAGCTGCATTAGATGTTCTTGAGTTGTTTCAAAAATTCTCCGGCGCTTCTAAAGGCAAAACCCGGTTTCTCTTTTGCGGCTTTCAAGGTTTTTTTCACAAACTCTTGTCGGTATCGGCCCTCGCGATCTTCTCCCAGAAAGCCAATGATTATAGACCGAAGCACAGCTACCTCGCTACGCAGGCTCGATATTTCATCTTTGATTGTTTCCGCGGAGTGATTCATAAATCTATTTTATCAGATGAAGTGCGAATGTCAATTCGGATTTTATTTCAATATTTTTGCGGGAAGTGTTCAGTCTGTCGGTCAAAGGCAAGAGGCCTGGGATTTTTAGCGTCCTCTTTAAATCTCGGCCCCTGTCAGAGGCTGGCAGGCTGGACAGTTTCCGGAAAAGGTGCTATTGTATAGTCGGACAATTTAAGAGAATTTCAGAGGACGCACGGCGTCCTTATTTGTTCGCAAATATTAGGGGGAATCATGCTAAACACTATCATTACCGAAGAAGCTTTGGAAGATTTTTTGGCTTTCTGGCAGACACATTTCCCGGAACAACAAACATTAACGCGGGAAGCGGCTTTGACCATGATCGATGACAAGCGTCGCGGCTATGCCAATATTGCTGCATCAGACCAGGAAATGATTGCATACCAGGATGATGTTTCGCGGGTCTACGGAGCTTACGAAAATTTGGCGTTCCAACTTGCGACTATTGTTCACATCATCAGACATGTAAAAAGATTGCCTGATGCGTCTCACATTGTGTCGCTGGGATGCGGTCCAGCTTCCTATGAGCTGTGGCTTGCTACTCAAACTGGTTATCGATTCACGCTCGTTGATCACTCGCAAGGAATGCTTGATCGAGCAAGAGCGATCGCAGCTACTCTTGGTATTGCAGATCGGGTAACAATTATCCAAAGCGATGCCAGAAGTGTGCCCTCTGTTCCGTCTCATTCTGCAGACCTTGTGTTTTGCCTAAACAGCATGCATTGGTCCAGGAACTGGCGAGAATGGATCACAGAGGCGGCTAGGATTGTCAAAAGGCGCGCTCCGGTACTCGTGACCTGCACCTTTTTCATGCCGCGAAGCACTATCACTCCGCAAGACTTGGGAGAAGTCATGAGCCGCTATTTTCAAAATGAAGGAGCGGGCTCGTTGGTCCCGCCAGTTGATGTCGGCGGCGGTGTGGCAGCGGTAAGCGGCCGATTCTATGCCATAGGCCGGAGGCATGACAGACCACAGAAGCCCCAGAAAAAGAAGCGCAAAAGATAGTTACTAGAGAAAGGAATAGCAATCGATTTGCAATTTCCTTTCTCACCTTTCTTGAGTTCTCGATCCGCCTAAGACAGATGAGGATTCAAGATTGGCTCCAAATCTAGAGGAGGTTCACAATGTTCAATGTTCTGTTTGCGTTTGTTCTGTTTTTTCAAACCGCTGACCCGTTTGCTACGCTGGAGAAAATGCTCGCGAAGCATCAGCCGGTTCTGGTCGAGCGGGACGCGGCGTTTGCCCAACTGAAGGCCTCGGTCAAAAGCGGCGTGGAGCTTAATGTAGCTTACTTGCGCTATCTGAAGGCGAGTGACGCTGCGTTAAAAAGCTGGTTGGATTTGTCCGCGGAGCTGAACCGCACCAAAAAGCTTGCGGGCGACAAGCCGGATCAGAAGACCAAGGATCGGCTCACCAGGCTGACCGCCAGGGTTGATGCGTACAATCCGCCACGCGATCAAGAAGCGGTGATGAAAGCTTACTTGGAAAAGCTCGGCGACCCGGCGTTCGGTCCGCAGGCACCGGTAATCCCGAAGCCCAAGCAGCGGTAAGATTGCGGACGGGCGCAAAGACTTAAAAACCCCAATTCCTTCGTGGAGTTGGGGTTTATTTTTTTCGGTTCATGAACCGAAACTCTGGGAAAAAACCCCAGCCGCGGGGGATTATCAATAAAGTTGGCTGTGCGTGCCAATATCGATTAGATGAACTGTTCCTTCATCAATGTAAGCAAAGATTATTCTAACATCGCCATTGACATTAAAGCTTCTGCAGTCAGCAAATCGGCCTGTCAATGAGTGATTATGCAGCAGGGGGTGGTATGGTTCGGATTCAAAAAGTTTTCTGCGATTGATAAACTGTAGTCTGACGGATTTAGGAAGTCGGTCAAAGCTTTTTTTGAATTTCTTGCTTGCAAGATAACGCATTATTTTAACAAAAAAGCATCCAGTTCTTTGCCAGTGAAGGGGCCGAAAGCCTTACCCTTGGCTAACTCTTTTCTAGAAAGTGAAATAGTAGCGGCCAAGCGCGGGGTGATTTTATGAGTTTTTTCTACGTAAAAACTCTCGGTTTGCACAAAGGTCTGTAAACTGGCTTTGACAATAGTGCTAATATCCAGCCCGATTTCTTTAGCCAGTTTTTGGGCTTTATCTTTAATTTGTTTGTCAATCGTAACGTGAAGGGTAGTGTTCATGAGATTCAATATTAATGGTTTGTATTAAATATAGACATTTTTAATACATTTGTCAAGAGGACTGCAGAGACTGGATCACTCCGCCTTTGGCGGACGGGGATGACCCGCCGAATTGGCGGGTCATTTTTTTCGGTTCATGAACCGGAACTCGGGGAGGAAACCCCAGCCGCGGGAATGATCTTTGAGATAAGATTTGATTTTTGATCTGGCACTCGAGGTCTTGGCAATGTTCACCCAATCGCGGGACACATTGATTTGGTGGGCTTTGATGATCTCCACCACATCGCCGTTTTCCAGTTCGTCAGCGAGCTTGCCCATTTTGCCGTTGATCTTGGCGCCTTGCGCATGCAGGCCAAGCCCGGTGTGCACCGCAAAAGCCATATCGAGAGCAGTGGCGCCTTCGGGAAGATCCTTCACGTCACCGCGGGGCGTAAAGATAAAGATCCGGTTTTTGAAAAAGTCAATGTGCAGGGCTTCCATAAAATCATCGGGGTTGCCGCCGATGTCTTTTTGCCAATCCCGCAGCTCCCTCACCCACTCCAGCTGCTCTGGCACCTTGTAGCCCCAATCTGGTTTGCCACGTTCAGTATAAGCCCAGTGAGCCGCAATGCCATACTCGGCCTCGGAATGCATTTCCGGCGTGCGGATTTGGACCTCCATGATCCGCCCTTCGGGTCCGAACACAGTGGTATGAATGCTGCGGTAGCCGTTGGGTTTGGGAAATGCGATATAGTCCTTGATGCGGCCGGGCAGGGGTTTGTATTTGGAATGCAGGACCCCGAGCGTGGCATAGCAGTTTTCCAAGGTGGGTGTGATGATGCGCAAGGCCACGAGATCATAGATTTTGTTTATATCCCGGCCGTACCGCGCGCGCAGCAGTTTTTGGTAGAGACTATAACGGTGCTTGGCCCGGCCGTGAATTCCATTTGTTTTGATGCCGGCTTCTTTGAGTTCTTTTTGCACGGTTTTTTTTGTTCTCTCTATGTATTCGCGCATTTGCTCAAAGCGGACCTCGCCCTGTTCGCGCAGCCACTCGTGCTCTTTGGGGTAGGCATAAATAAAACTCAAATCCTCAAGCTCGCCTTTGAGCTCGCCCATCCCCAGGCGATCCGCGATCGGGGCATAAACCTCGAGAGTTTCACGAGCGATCCGTTCCTGTTTTTCCGGAGGCAAAAACGAGAGAGTCTGCAGATTATGTAGGCGATCCGCCAGCTTGATGAGCACTACGCGAATATCCGCCGCCATGCTGAAAAACATTTTGCGGAGAGTTTCGATGTAGGTTTCGTCTTTTTGGTTTCGGAGTTTGATTTTGCCGAGTTTGGTAATGCCCTCGACCATGAACGCAATTTCCTTGCCAAAAGTTTTTTTGATCTCTGCCAGCGGAACTGTAGTATCCTCTGGAACATCATGGAGGAGTCCAGCGACTAGTGTGTCGATATCCATGTGCAGATGGTTGCCGAGGTAATTGGCTACCGCGAGACTGTGCGTGATGTAATCGTCTCCAGATTTTCGTTTTTGCCCCGCGTGCGCGGCTTTGGCGAAATCGTAAGCTTTCTCGAACAGTTTGATATCTGCCGGGATGTATGTTTTTTTCAGATTTTCTAAGATAGTGTGATAAGTCATAAATCAGCAGTAAGTGGTAAGCTATAAGTAATAAGCTGTATACTAATATAGACAGAATCTTAGGTTTATTCTACCAGCTACCAGCTACCAGCTACAAGCCAAATATGCCTGAACTTCCAGAAGTGGAAACCCCGATAGTAGACCAGTCAGACTGGTCACTACGGGGCAAGCTATAAAGTATTCTTATGCCAGAGTTACCAGAGGTAGAGACAATTAGAAGGGGATTAGAACGAACCATTGTGGGCAAGAAAATTGCGGATGTCACTGTTCGTTTGCCCAAGATCGTGAGCATGGGCCCCAAGGTGGTGAGCAATATTCGAAATAATGATAAAGCAAAGGCGCAAGAATTCCGCGAGATGTTAAGGGGATGCCGGATAATAAGTATCAAGAGAAGAGCGAAGATGTTGATAATGGAACTGGTTCGCAACCTCACCCCCAGCCCCTCTCCGATATCGGAGAGGGGAGTCCGCCACGCGGCGGACCGAGTGAGGTCGCGGATGTTATTGCTCGTACACCTCAAAATGACGGGTCAGCTGGTGTTTGCCAAGAAGGGCGAGAAAAAAAATATGAAAATTCTCAATCTCCCGAATGCTCGCCGCGAGGTACTGCCGCATAAATATACTCATGTGATTTTTATTTTTTTTGACGGCTCCCGCCTCTATTATAATGATATGCGGCAGTTTGGGTATTTGCGTCTCGTCCAAGACGAAGACCTAAAAAATGTGCGCGAGCTCGCCGAATACGGTCCAGAACCCCGAGAACTGACAATGGAATATCTCGGGGCCAAAGCCAAGCGCCGGCCAAAGTTTTCTATCAAACTATTTCTCATGGATCCGCGAGTTGTCGCTGGCATTGGCAATATTTATTCGGATGAAATTTTATATTGGGCGGGTGTGCGACCGGCGCGGACACTGCGTTCGCTGCACCGCCCTGAATTTTTGGCGATTTTTCAGGCGATACCGAAAGTGCTGAACGCCGCAGTCAAAGCCCAAGGTTCTTCAGTCGGGGATTTTTTCAAGGTGGATGGCACGGAAGGCCGCTACGGCCGAGCGCACATGGTTTATGGCCGGTATGGGCAGCGTTGCAAAAAATGCGGAACTCTGATAAAAAGTGTTAAACTGGGAGGGAGGACAGGGAGCTTTTGCCCGAAATGCCAGCAATAAGCAAATCCAAATGCCAAAGTCCAAATTTTAAATCAATGCATTAATGATTAAATGACTAAATTTCAGTGATTTGATTTGACATTTGAGTTTTGACATTTGACATTATATTACTATGTCTCCTGACAAGTGGGAACAAATTAAGGAAAATATTAAGCGGCAATTCACTATCGAAGAAACAGGCCGCGAGGATTTGCTCGCTGAAACCGGGGAGGGAGAAGTGAAGATTGGCGAAGCGGAATTTATGATCTTTGCAAGTCCGCTGGGGCGGCTCAAACTGCAGTTTGGCAATAAGGCAAAACTGGAGGACAAGCAATACCACTATAGCCATCGAGCCGGCACCGGAGCGCGGGTGGAATATAAATTTTCCGACAGCGAGACTGTGAATACTTTCAAAGCCTTTAAATGGGATGAGCCAAGCGATGACTGGCGAGAAATCGACGCTGACAAATTCAGTTTTTGAGACGTTGGCGTTTTTTGACGCGCAGGATTTGGCTTTGACTGCGATGGAAATAAAAAATTATTTGGGGGAGCAGGCCGCGCTCCTAGAAATTGAAGATTGTCTTTCGGGTGATTTGCGAGAAAGGGTGGCCGGTCAACATGGCCTGTATTTTTTGCGCGGCCGCGAGAGCTTGATCAAATTGCGAAGATCACGCTATCGCACCACTCTCGTTCGTTTTCATAAGACCAAGAAATACCTGAAATTTCTCTGTCACGTGCCATACCTGCGCGCGGTGGCGATTTCCGGGTCCCAAGCATTACTCAATAGTACGGCTGCCTCTGACATTGATCTCCTCGTCGTGACGCGGCCGAATCGTATTTGGCTGGCGCGGACCTTGGTCTCGGTTTATTTTCATCTGCTCGGCCAGAGACGCCACCACGAGAAGGTGAGCAACCGGTTTTGTTTGAACCACTACCTGGTAGCAGACCGAGAGATTACCGAGGATCGCAACCTCTATACCGCGGTGGAGTACGCGAGTCTCCTGCCGGTTTTGGGCGAGGGAGCGATGCAGCAATTTTGGCAGAAAAATCTCTGGGTCAAGGAGTTTCTGCCGCAGATGGAACCGGAGAAGCACGGAGTTTTTTTTGCATTTCGTTTTAGTATCTGGCAGAAGATTTTGGAGCTTATTCTCGATTTTACGTTGGCCGCCCCTTTGAATTATTTCTTGGGGCTTTATCAAAAAAGCCGCGTCCGCCGACAGGAATATATATTGGTGTCCGACGAGGAACTGTCATTTCACCCCGGCTCCCGCGGCCAGCGGATTTTATCTCTATACAAACAGCGGATTTTGTGATACAATCACAGCAATTAAAATTTAAAGGAAACAAATCATATGGGAGCAGAATCTCGAGCAGCGCGTTTTCTATTCAACGAAAGAGGAGGCAGACAAGACAATGAAAAACAGCGAATGATCAAAGAGCTCGCAGAGCGGGCGAAAAAGCTTCCACCTAAACTCACGCATGAGTATTTGAGCTATCTGCCGGAATTGGTGGGCAGCGGTGGGGGAAATCCAGAGCTGGCATTGAGAAACGCTAGAGAATTGGTGGAGATATTTGAGGGAGTCGTGAGAGCTGGTGAACAAATAGCCAGAGAAGCGCAGGCCAGTGGCAAACCTGCTCAAACTGCGGCTGCGGAAGGCATGGCAGAAATGAGAGAAGTCTTTTCAGGCATTAGAGCGGTTGAGGACATTAAATCGGGAGTGAATAGGTCAGTCAAACCAGATATGAGGCGGTACGAGAGAACTCGTGAAAGTCATATATCAAAACCCATCCGTCCTAAAGGCGGCGAGAGTATGAAAAGCATGGATCCAGTCGTTTAAAGAGCAGAGCGTGGGTTTTACATCTGGTTTGCAGTTATCCGGCTCGTGGCGACCACGTTCATCTTATTTCTGATTTTTTTAGCGCGGTTCCGGCTTAAAGTTTTCTATTTTTGATAGGGATATTTTTTGCGTCTGGGCGATAGTTTTATTTTCCGGCTCAATAGTCAATTCCAATTTTTTTCCAATAAAACGAAAGGTAATGGCCTGGCCGGCCGGAAGGCTGCTGCTCATTATCTTATTTCCTTCGGTCCCGAATGTATTATAATGCTCGCAGACGAGCGGTTTTCCATTGGGAAGGTATGTTCCATTAGCACACACTTGATTGCCGTTGAATTCTATATACTTTCGCTCCCCGGCGATCTGCCTAAACGAATTCAGTGTCGAGTCAAACATTAGAATTTGTTCAACATTCCACGCGCCCTGCAATGTTGCCAGGGTTGTGTCCGATGGAGACGGGTTGTTTTTTTTGCCGAATAAATTTTAAAAAAAGATGCTATGGAGCTGAAAAAACGGGAGAAAAATCCTTCCGGCTTGGTTATTTTCGGCGAAGTCGTGGCGGGCGGAGCGGTTGGCGTCTGGGGAGTGATTGCCGGTCTTGAATTTTGTGCTGGTCGTTGGGCTGGAGTTGGCGGTAGCGGAGGAGTCGGCTCTGTAGATTGAGTGGGGCTGGGTCCGCCAGCTGGCGGAGGATTGGATGGATTTGTCGTAGCATTATCCGCAGTTTGGTAGTTGCCAGCAAATGCCACTGACCCGCGGCTATCAGTGGCTTTCGTTTCCGAAGATGGAGTACTGCAACTTGCGACCGCGCTCCAAGTAATGGCATAGGTGCCGGGGGGTATCCCTTGCTGTACCCAATAATATCCGCTGCCGTGATATGTGACAGGTCCGGTTACAGTAAATGCCGCTTCGGCGGAATTGGAAACAACCGCCAACACGCCGGGATGGGCCTGGGTGGGATCGGTAATACTCACGCTTCCAGAGCAAGGCGGCTGATCTTGAGCAAGGCTAGCAAGAGGAGCAGCTATGAATACCAGAAGAAATATAGGAAGCGCGGAAATTTTCCTGTTCACAAAATAGTGATTACTGCGGAAGCACGATTTGGATCGGGTCGCTGGTTATGCCATTAGATACGCCCAGGTCGGCAGGAAATAAATCTGCAACCTCTGGGCTATTTTCTATAGTGTAATATCCGGGACCATCATACTCCGCCACAGCTCTCGCCGATAGAGTAAATGTCTTTGCAGTTGCGGGAGGGGCAATCATTTTTACCTTAAACGTGAGGTCTCTTTGAGTGCCGGGAGCAAGGGGTTCGCCAAATAGCTCGAATTCGAACACACAGCCCTTACCTATTACCAAAGAGTTGAAATATTTCCATACAATACAGCACCGTATTGGTCCCAGTATTCAAAACATGGTAAATCAAAGTCATCATAGTATATCTACTGACCTTCACAAATCCCCTTTACTATAAAAATAACTTCGATTTAGCAAGCGCTCCCTGAATGATCTTCTCGTTTCTCTGTATTCTCCTCAGACTGTTCTTTGTTTGCCTATGCAGGTCATTGTCCTTGTATGGGCAGAAGTTAGCCATATCTTTGCCTTTGGCAGCTGACCAGAGGTATTCCTGGGGATTGAGCTCGGGAGCATAAGCGGGGAACCGTTCAACCATGACAAACCGATTCTCAATGAGATGGGACAGGGTTCTCATGGTATCCTCTGACCGGACAGCTCCTTTTTTCACGGTAAAAAATGCCTTTGGTTTCTTGCGGCTGGCTTTGGTAGCGATAATGCCGGTCACTGACAAAGATTTCCAGGATCCGGTTGATTGGATGATCGGGGTGTGTCCTTTCTTCCCCCAGGTTTTTCTAATCGGCGGTTTCTCTGAAAATCCTGATTCATCAAGAAAACAAAAGGTTAATGCGCGGGAAGCCCCTTTTTTAGAAGCGCTGGCCACGTTTTTGTCATCCATGTCTTAATCTTTGTTTCATTTCGCTCTTTGGCCCGCTGTTCAGGCTTTTGGTAAGAAAAGCCCAGAGAATGAAGCATATGGGCCAGAGATCGGGGTTTGTATGCAACTTTTAATTTCTTTTTGACCACTGCGGTGATTCTCTCTAGTGTCCACAATTGAGTGGAGTATCCGTAGTCGGTGGGATTGTTGAGAATGATTCCCGCAAGCTTCTTCTTCTGATCAGAAGCAAGCTTCTCTTTTTTCCCGGGTTTGCGGGAGGCCAGGGTGCCGTCTTTCCATCGTGCATACCACTGGCTGGCAGCGGGCCGGGAGACCTGGAAATGCCGGGATACCCAATATCGTGTCTTTCCTTGCTTAAAATACCGGGCCGCTGTCTTGCGGCGCGCTTCAAGCTCTTGCGGTGGCAAGGCTCGGTTAGGATGTAATGTATTCATGTCTGCATTGTAGCAGACTCAAGATATATAGTAAAGGGGATTTGTGAAGGTCAGTAGGATAAAAAAACAATTCCGTAACTCACCTATCTGCGTGGCACATTAACAGAGTTTAATATATCAAACCCGTTGTACAATTCGCGCGAATTGTACAACGGAGGGGGGCGAGCACAGGCGGCGGTCGGAATAATTACGTAATTAAATATGTAATTTTTGTGTTACTTTTTTTAAATTCTTCGTCGCTCAGGTGGAACTTTAGAGCATAAAAATCAAAAACCGTTTTGGCGGAGACTATGCCAAAATTAGCTGTGTAACTCGCTTGGCCGAAGGAATTTGTGGTGGTGACTTCTCTAAAAACTACTGCTCAGGTTTGTATTTGTCCGGAGGTCCCCACAACCAGCGGGGCTTTTCACCTTTTTTGCAGCCAGCTGTAGATGTAGAGCAGTCCAACTACTGCGGCGGGGACTGCTATGCTTGCATATCAACTCCAATGCTGATGCAACCCGACAATCCCAACATACAACAGGGCAAGTCCTAAAAATGCCGCCGCTCCAGCCAACTCATATCTCCACGCTACCAGCACCAGCACTAAGAGAGCGAGGGAGGGAATGAGATGGATAAACGACGCAAGGACAGTTTGCCACCCCTGGTATTCTCCAAACACATCAAACGCAAAGACTGATAAAAACCCCACAAACAAAAGCGATGCGATGCGTGGCGCCCAAAAGAGAAATTTGTTCATAAATTACAGTTTATTTTAAGCGCGTTTGGTAGCGAATAAATGGTTTTCAAGAGAAAGTTTTCGAGGTTTGTATTGTAGCCCTTCATGTATTATGTATTTTAGCAGAAAATTTTATTCATTCAAACTATACTGAAGCAGACGAATAACCTCCTCGTCGTCAACCCGATCAAAATTTTGAGAATGCGTCCCAACCGCTCCCATGAATTCTTCCGATGGTTCAAGCATAACCACATCATCAGCTCCTTATTCCCTGATTTCATCAGTAGATTCAGGAGGAGCAACAGGCACCGCAACAATTATTTTTTCCGGATTTCCTCACCGACAACCACGCCTCCTCGGGGTAATGCCAGAACGACCGCATTGGTCCCGTGGTATGTTTAAAGTTTTTTGGCCAGCTTTCGCCTGGCATCGTTTTTATCTTTTAACATCCCCCCTTCTTCAACGAATAATGGGGACATGACCTATTATTTCACCGATGTGGGCAGCCGGCCCAGCAGCACGGCCGGCGGATGCCTTTCATAAGCTCCGTGCGCGTTCTTTCGATCCGGCGCTTCCTCGTCTCTACCCGCTTGGCGTTTAGAACCCAGCAGGTCCACTCATTGCGCGCGAGTGGCGTGATATCCGCCCACGCTTGAAGCGCTTTTTTAGAAGAAGTAAGGACTTTTCGTAAATCCGTCGGCATTTTGTGTACCATGCCAGGGGAGATTTTCTTTTGGGTTATTGTTATATTTTTCACGAGTATATAGTATCACAATATCAAAAAATTCGTGTGGTATTACCATACTAGTATGGTAATACCACACAGTGCGGGCCACTATACAATTCTAGTGAATTGTATAGTGCGCGGTACGAGAATTTAGAACTGTTATTTTAAGCGATTGCCCGCCCGCCTCTGGCGGGGCGCTTCTATGGAGAACCAAACACTAGCCAAAATTATTATTTCTTGGCTGCACAGTGCAGATCATTGATTTGCTTGGTCGTGGTGCGGTAGACGTAGCCAGTGCCTTTCTGGATCGCCCAAGGGCCTAGCACAATACTTACATATCTTTCCTGGAATGCCCGCACAGCGGCGTCAGTAGCATTATCAAACACTCCGTTCACCTGTATGTTTGTAAGACCTTCCTGTTCAAGGAGGAATGACTGGAGCTTGCTGACCTCGACTGGGTCGTTGTTTGCGCTCTTTCTCATGTACTGGGTAATGTGAGCCGGGCAAAAGTCTTCGTGATCATCGCAAATGGTAAGATACTGGTTAACGATAATGCGCTGAGGCGTGTTCACGGCAGAACGCGGGTTTCCCGAAAGTGTTAAATCTTTCTCTATTGCACCGTTGCCAAGAATTTGTAGGTGTACCGCATAGCGTGTGCCGACCCGTGAATTCATAATAGTGGCGATAAATGAACGGTGGCCTTCGTCGTTTACGCGTACTGTAAGATCGTTGAAATCATTGTCCGTGCCCAGTTCGAAATCATAGCGGATGATATTGTCAGCTAGGACGGTCTTTTTGGCAAATTTTCCGGCCATGCGCTTTGAGCGATTGGGCAAAACAATATACACAGCGTAACCAAGTTCAGCCGGAGTATAGCAGGAATCGGAATACGGATTGGAATCAAGTCTGCTTAAAATACCATCACCGTCATCCTCATTGTCCGCGGCATCTTTCTTGCCGTCCTTGTCCAGATCGCGTGTGTTTGATTCTTTGTAGTCAGGCAGGGTGTCTTTGTCGCTGTCGCCCTTTTCGTTTTTCGTGGGAGTACCGTCTTTGTCGTCATCGGTATCAAGGTAATCCGGAATTCCGTTACCATCAGTGTCAATTGGTGGCCTATAGTAATATCCACCACCACCTCCGCCAGAGCTTACCGGAGCCGGAACTTGCACAGTCTCTTGTGGAGTTGGGATCGTATCGCCATCATCATCACTGTCGGCGTTGTTGGTTACCCCGTCCTGGTCGGTATCAACGTCATTTGGTTCTTCAAAATTCGGTATGCCATCGCCGTCGGTATCATCATTGACGACAGAGCCGCCGTGATTAGTGTCTTCATTTACAGTAGATGTTCCATCCCCGTCATCGTCGGGATCAAGCGCGTTTGGTATGTCATCACTATCGGTATCAACAGTTGATTCATCCACAGCGGCATCCGTGTCAGAGGTGTCGGTAATCACTTCGTCAGACGTCGGCACACTGTCCCCATCATCGTCCGGATCGCTCACATTGGGAGTGCCGTCGCGGTCAGTATCAGTCGTGTTTGGTTCAAGATAATCAGGCACAGTATCGCCATCAGAGTCTGCAGTTGTGGGATCAGCCTGCGGTGAGCTTGCCGAATCCGTGGAAGTAGCAGTGTCTTCATCTATTGTTGGGACTGTGTCGCCGTCATCGTCGGTATCAAGATAATTTGGCGTGCCATCACTGTCAGTGTCAACCGGTTCAACTGGGTCACCCGTAACCGTGCCGTCATCAATGGTCGGCACACTGTCGCTATCGTCATCGGAATCAAGGTTGTTGGTTGTCCCGTCGTGGTCTGTGTCCATGGTGTTCGGTTCGAGATAGTCTGGCACAGAGTCAGCGTCAGCATCCGGTTCTGTGACAGTAGTGTTAGCCGTTGTTGTGGCATTGGTATTTTCTGTTTCGGTAGGAATACCGTCGCCGTCATCGTCGGTATCAAGATAATTTGGCATGCCATCACTGTCAGTATCCGGGAAAGCTTCGGGATCGGTAACATCGGCTTCCGGACTGGATTCTTCAGTTGCTTCGGTACCAATTTCTTCGGTATCCGAAACGCCATCACTATCGGAATCGGCTATAACCGGTTCAGTGGCTGTTTGTGCTTCGGCCGCGAACGTATGTCCGCAGGAACTGGATTTATTATCGACTGCATCAGTCGCATGGATGCAGTAGTGATATGTTGTGCCAGCGGTGAGACTGGTGAGCGTTGCGGTATGAGCTAAGAGAGCCGTTGCCGGTAGGGCGGCAGACTGACCATAAGCATTGGTCGTGCCATATTCCAGGGTAGAAACAGCAGCTTCATCGGTTGACCACACAATAGTAACTTCATTTATACCAACGGAGGTTACTGCAACGCCGGATATCACCGGAGCGGTGGTATCTGATGGGGCAGGGGTTACCGCATCAAGCGTCTGGGCAAAAACAAAAGCTGTATCCTGGGAGATCAGCAGGCTTAGAATTAATACTATAAAAATTTGTTTTTGTTTCAACACTATTCGCGAAGCAAATCCTTAGCACCATAGCAATTATAACATAATTTTTGAAAAAAATCAACGTGTTTCCATCCTCAACACAGCCACTGTACAATTCTACCGAATTGTACAGTGCGTCCGAGAAGCAATCAAACATCTTTCAAAAAAATTTCTACAATTTTTTTTACGTCTCCCGGCAGGCTACGGTTGTATGAATAAAAGACATGTCCGTTTCTGCCCACGCTCGAGAGAATATCTAAACCGTGAAGGAGAAGCAAATGGCGCGAGGTTCCCCGAAAAGAGATATCAAGCTCATCGGTAATCTGCGTGACAGTCAGGGACATGCCATTGGCAAGCAGGTTGATGATTTTTAACCGATTAATATTCGCTAAGGCCTTAAAAATTTGTGTCCAGCGTTTCATAAATTCATCATATCATAACATACAGCCACTGTACAATTCGGTAGAATTGTACACCGCGTCTTTTTGATTGCGCAGAGCATAAACGTAATACGTTATAAAATTTTAATCCAAATAGAAAAACCACACAATAAAGGTGGTTTTTCTATTTGCTCAAGGTGTCTGTTGGCTTGCCTGCTAAGCGGGGATACAACCACGCTGAGCGTGGCTCCCGAATTAAAGCCTTCACAAACTTTTGAAATTATCCTGCCAAATCTGATACACAAATCCAAGAAGCGAAATCTGAAATGACGCGCTCCGCCACTATTTTTCTGGGGATATGGAGGCGGGGCGATGGACTCGCCCGCGCGGAGGAGGGATCTGGGGAGGAATCCGCGCAGGCTTCGGCTTTCTGCTTTTCGGAATGGCGGCTATGATTTTCTGAACCTCAATCCGTTTATAAATTCGTATGCAGGTCCAGCGACAAAACCCCAACCAAAACCCCACATCAATTCTTCAAGCGGAGCACCATAAATTATAATGCCAGAAATATTTTTTAACATCCACCACTCTTGAATGATGCCATCAAAAATTAAACTAAACACGAAATAAAATAAGAACATCAAACCACCAACTAATAATCCACTAAATAATGCATCTTTCAAGAGATCATGGCGAAAAAATAGAAAAGAGGCACCAATTATTAAAAACCCCAAAGTGGACACATAGATTGAGTTAAAACCTAAGACGAGATTTCCCACAAACATCCAAGTAATTCCAAAGAGTGCAACCGCAAACATCCACTTTGGGTGTGCAGGAAGGTGCCTCTTCGCATATTTTTTCCCAAAAAGTTCTTCATAAATTACCGCCGCGATTCCGCCGATTACAAAACCAAAGATTAAATCTTCTACGCCAATGAGCCAACCATTAAAAAGTTGTGGTTGCCAATAATCGCGTAAATAGAAAAATTCGGACAATGGCCCCATCGGAGCAATTAACAGGGACAGAAACAACATTTTTCTTCTCAAATCGCGGCGGTATAGGAAAAGTATCAACCAAACGGCCAGAAAAAATATGTTTCCAATGAGATATGCGTGTTGAAAGTTTGCCATAAATTTATATCTTACTCAGTTTCTTTATCCTTTTTAAAACAAGGTGGTTGTCAATTTTATTTCTCTCGTGGAAATTCAAAAGTTCATAGTGAAATGCGTTGTGGATTAATTTTCGAGAAAGAGAGTTTAATTTTTTGATAAATTCTTGCTTGTCGTTTTTGCCGAGCAATTTGTAAATTTTTTCTAAATGAATTGCCCTCGCGTTTTTTAGATAGTCATCATCTAAATAACAACTCATTAATTTTGTTTTTTTAGAAAAATCTATACTTTTCAAAGCTGGGCAAAATAAGGCCTTATTTAACAATGGTGTTCCGTTATCTTTTATATTTACCAACCCGGATTTATCCAGCAAATCAAGATAATAATCAACAAATTGCTCAACTTTCTTTTTATCTTTTCTGTCTTTATCTTCTTTCAACAAATCAAAAATCTTATAAGACCGATTATTGATTAAATCTTCTGTCGTCCTCACCTTAACCTTTTTCTGATTGACTGATAAGCCGAGTGAATTAAGCTTTTTAGATACCTTAAATATCAAGATGTGAAGTTTGTTTCTATCTTCTGCAAAAAGAAATTGGTCGTCGGCATATCTCAAGTATTTGCATTTGTTTTGCTTGCATAATTCAAAAACGATTTTGTCGTATGGTTGTAAATAAAAATTAGCAAGAATGCGCGAACAGTCGCCCATTGCGTCTTGCGGTATACCGACCGTTTGCTTGTTGTATAGGTTTGTGTTTCTGTTCCAATAATTCAAAAAATGGAATAACAAACTGACGATATCTGCGTGTTCTTCGTTGACGATCTCCCTGATACGCATTTCCAAAATATCCAAGCGAATTGAGTCATAATAATTGGCGATGTCCAACTCAGCAACATATTTAAAACTTCTCGACTTGGCGGAAGCGTATAATTTCGCGTTCAAATCTCCATACGCCCTAGCCCAAGCCGCGGGATTGAAAGAATACTCACTAACCGATATTCCGTGAAGTTCGGCGACAAAATCTTCGTAGCGGTTAAAATTTTTCCGCCTTTTTTCCATCTCATCATCTTCGCCTTTTCTCATTAAACCGCCCAAAGTCCATCCACCGAAAGTATTTTCTACGCGGTTATAAGCGATTTTGTCCTCAATTTTTTTGATGCAGTAATAATAAACGCAATAATCTTTCAGCGTAAAAACTGGCACAATTCTGGTCACGCCATTGCCTTTATCTCGGTCAATATAGCAACTAGGAACAGACGGATAATATCTCCGCTCCTCAATTTCTCTATATAATTTTTCTACAAAAATTTCTTTCTCGGCTTTAGTTTTCGGTATATTAAAAAATGACTGCTTGTCCTGAAAAGCCCGCCAAAAATCATTATTAAAATATTGCTTAAATTTTTTAAAATCGTCCATAATTTATTTCAAAAGCTCATCGGGCGAAACGCCAAGCGCATTAGCTATTTTGGCAACTGTCGCAAGGGTAGGATTTTTCTTCCCGTTCTCAATATTGCTGATATACCCCCTATCAACATCTAAAGCGCGAGCAATATCACCTTGCGACATTTCCTTTTTTGCTCTGATGCGCTTCATATTTTTTCCAAGTTGTGCGGAAATTTTATCCATATTTAAGTTATTCACATTTTACACTTTGCTATACTTTAAGACAATGTTATACTAAAATACACTATGGTATTTTCTTATTTAGCCGCCATTCCGAAAAGCAGAAAGCCGAAGCCCGCGCGGAGGAGGGGTCTGGGGAGGAATCCGCGCGGGCTTCGGCTTTTTGTTTTGGCGAAATTCGAGCGGGCTAGTTATTCTCTGATTTCAATCGGTTTACTTTGTATTTTAGCAAAACCGTAAATATCTTTATCGTCAAAGTGGTACTTTCCAACTATTTTTGCTAATTGAATTTGTCGAGCATCATAATAAAAATTTCTCTCACCACTTTTTACTTTTGACATTTCTATTTTCGGTACAGGCACAAACCAGCGATGTCCATCTAGCGAAACAAATACTTCTTTGTCCAATAACATTCCATTCGCCTCAAGCCGTACATAGTAAGAAGTACTGTTAGTTTTGTCAGGATAGAGAGAGTCATTTATCCACTCCTCGCGAAAATTTTCAACAATAGACCTATCCCAATCAATCACAATTTGAAAACTTGGATATTTCTTGTGGCGATAAAAATACAGGTGTGATTCAATTCCAATAAACTTTTCCCAATCTTCGGGATTCTTAAGATATTTATTGAATCGTTTAATCGGATTTACAAATGAAATGTAAGTCAAATAAGTTCCGACTAAAGTCGCTACTAGACCCAACACTCCAATTAATAAACTTAGAATTGTTACTAAATCGCTATTTGTCATAAATTATTTTTCCCTGTAAATATTACCTGCAACGCGGTATGCCTCATCTTCGTATTTATTATCACGATAGCCTTTTCTAAATAACTCAATGTAGTAAAGAATCGGTTGAATTATGGGCATTCGTTGATGCTGTTGGACGTGGACAAGTTCGTGCTCTAAATCCCGATCTTCAATTTTTGGGCTTAGGAGAACAACATGACCTATGGCCATAGCTCTTGCATTTTTCATATATCCAAATACCCACCAAAATTTTTTTATTTTGACAACAATAGCGTAGGGATTTTTTCTAAATTCAACAGAAGATGGAATTGAAAATATCCCGACTATTAGTCCAATCAACATATAAGGAATGTTGAGAATAAATCCAATCATATTTTTAATCTTTTCTGAATATGTGAGCATCCTTAAACGAAGCTGCTGGAGTTTTAGGCACTTGTATATTCTTTACTAAACTAAACCCATTCTTCTCAAAAACTGAAATATTTTCAGTTTTTGGATATGGTTTACAATCGTATAATTTACACACAAATCTGCCCCAAGTGCTGTCTCGATTCGGTATGTTAAAAAAATAACCGCCAGAAATTAGAAAACGAGAAAGATTTTTAACCGTTTCTTCATGTGGCACATAAACCAATACTCCAGCAGTTATTATTAAATCAAATTTTTCGTTTTCAATTTCTGAAAGTGCTCCTGTGGTATCTGCTGTGAATGTGCGAATTTTATCATTCAATTTATTTTTTATTGATTTTTCTCTAACATAATTTACTAACTTTTCATTCAAATCAAAAGCAGTAATTTTTGCATTTGGATATTTTTTTAATACTACAAACGAATACAATCCAGTACCACAACCTGCGTCCAAAACCTTTATAGAACTACCTTCTGGGAATGGTAATTGAGAAACGAAATATTCCACCGATTTTTTATAACCAGAGACGGATGATAAAAAGTCATAAATGGAAGTTACCTGACCTATTGTGGAATATATTTTTTGAGATTTCATAACAAATCTTTGGGAGACACTTTAAGCGCATCAGCTAACTTTTGAATTGTCGCAAGGGTAGGATTTTTCTTGCCATTCTCAATATTGCTAATATAACCCCTATCTACTTCTAAAGCGCGAGCAATATCACCTTGCGACATTTTCTTTTTCGCTCGGATGCGCTTCATGTTTTGTCCTAATTTTTCTGAAGCTGGATTCATATTTTTGTAATCTTTTTAGTGACCGCGCCAACAAAAAGACGGAACGCTTTCCTTTGTTCTTTTTGGTAAATATACGGAATAGCCAAAATAGTTTTACATTTCGAGCAAACTAAATTCGGCACTTTGCCTATTGAGAGTTTTTGAAAATTTGCAAAATTTTCTGGCGCAAAAATTCTATCCAAGTAAAGACGCTTTAATGGGCCGGGGCCGTCTTTCTGGTAAACAAGGATTTTTGCGCCACAATGTTCACAAAGAACATTTAAAAAACGAGAGTGACCACCTCGGGCTTTTCGGTATTTGTCAGATTTGAACTTCGTAATCATAATTATCCACATTCTAGCATTTTGATGTATTACTGGACAATGTTATACTAAAATACACTATGGTATTTTCTTATTTAGCCCGCTCGAATTTCGCCAAAACAAAAAGCCGAAGCCTGCCGCCCCGCCTCCATATCCCCAGAAAAATAGTGGCGGGGCGCGTCATTTCAGATTTCGCTTCTTGGATTTGTGTATCAGATTTGGCAGGATAATTTCAAAAGTTTGCGGGGGCTTTAATTCGGGAGCCAAAGAAAAAAAGATGAACACAAGACTCATCTTTTTTTCTTTGGCTCGCCCTGCTTGATGACTTTCGAAAGTTTGATTGGGCGGAAGAATACAAATATCCCACCGTCATCTTAGCCCAAATGAACCAATTGCTTGCCGAGTGCCGAGAGGATCAACCCGTCTTGCCCTGAGCCCCTCGGTCCTGAGCTCGGGGTCGAAGGATTTGCCGAAGGGTTGCCCCGTGTTTGCCCCCGTGGCGAGCGTTTGACCTCGGGCCAGAGGCCTCTTGCACCCTTGGTGCCTAA
>JAHFJD010000062.1 GCA_023246055.1 Candidatus Doudnabacteria bacterium | reverse complement strand
TATCAAGGAAAACCAGCACTCGTTACTGTCGAGATGTTCGGGAGTCCGCTGTCACCTTAACGCCATCCTGGCGGAAGGCTTTCTCTCCACATAAATTTGCATTTTGGATAGTTCACCCGCCAAAATTTCCCTTACGGAAATTTAGGCGGGTAAATCAGGGGTAAAAGGGGTTTGATCCTCAAAATCTAGGGTCTTGCCCCAACAAAAACCCCCCGTCGTTAGGCGGGGGGTTTTTAAATTTGCGAATGCGCAGATTTGTCCCTCATCTTTCACAAGATACAAACCTCGTTGAAAGGTGCGGAATTTATTTCTTGCCAGTCACGTCATCCTCGATTTTATCGAGAATCTTTTTGGCGTGATCGCGACCGCCGAGGCCGAAAGCAATACCACCGGCCACAGCGAGCATGGCAACGAATGCGCGGAACAGGTCTTGGACAAAACTATTGGCCACGCCCAGTTCCGAGAGTGCGGACAAAAAGGCGAACACTAGAATGGCCCATTTGGTCAAAAGCGCCAAACTATCCGAGGTGCGCAGTCCCCCGGCTTCGAGCGCATGCCTCACCACTCCTTGCAAAAAATTGGCAGCTACCATGCCGACGAGCAAAAACGCCACGGCAATGATAACGTTGCCAAAATAAGGCAACACTTCGCCGTACAAGAAAGTGCTAACCTGGTTCAAATTCAATATATCCGCGGCAGCGACAAACGTAGCAATGATGAAAAACCATTTCACCAGCCAGTTGCCGAATCGAGATATAGAAAGTTTTTTCCCAGTCCGATCGGACAACTTGTCGAGGCCCACGGAATTGGCCAAGCTGTCGATTTTTAGGGCTTCCAATATCTTTTCTACGAGTGTGCCAAGCGCCGACCCGACCATCCAGCCCAAAACGAGCACGATGAGGGCCACGATAAAATTGGGCACAAACATCACCAAACGGTCATACAGTTCCTGCAGAGAATTGGCTACAACCACTCCTGTCGGAGATGTCATATTCAAACTCACCCCCTCTCGATAGTTAATAGTTAGTGGTCGGTAGTTGGTAGTTGGAAAATATTATTTGATCCAAGCTACTCACTACTCACTACAAACTACTAGCTCTTATCTTCAAAACGCTCTTTAAAACGCTCTTTGAGTTTGGCCACGCGCGAAGTAGCCAACACAGCGATAGCAGTCACGAATCCTGCGTAAATAAAAAGCGAAAGGACGCCTTGGCCTTTCGGGATAAATTCATCAATCAGTTTTTTTATGGCTTCGTTCCAGGCAAGAGCAGCCACCAAACCGAAGGCTGTACTCATCATGGACAAGCTTTCACTAACCAATTTCATTTTTTTGCCTGCCTCATCCGCGTCGAACGGATGGCGGGTAAATTTTTGTTTTCCGCGAGGTGGGGGCGGACTTTTACTTAGTTAATTTTTGTTTCTGACAGGTTTTTAACCTTTACTTCAACATTATAGCAAGTTTCAGTGTTGATGTCAAATTTCAAAAAAACTTCTGGACATCGGGGCTTGGCAGAAACTGCTCGGCAGCAGCTGCCACCGCTTCGGAAAACGTGGGGTAAGCGTGAATCATCCGGGCAATTTCCGTGACCGGGATCCCAGTTTTCATGGCGAGCGCCACCTCATGAATGAGTTGCCCTGCACTCTCGCCCACAATGTGAGCGCCGAGAATCTGCTGATTACTCCCGTTCACCATGAGTTTTACGAAACCGCGCGAATCCTTTTCAATGAGCATGCGCCCAAGTCCCCCGCTCTTGAACCGACCGATGCGGTATTTGAGATTCTTTAGTTTGGCTTGCTCCTCGGTGAAGCCCACGCTGGCTATTTCAGGTTCGCAAAAAGTCACGCGCGGCACCACATCATAATTCGCTTTCTCCTCATGTCCGAGACAAATGTTGCGGCCCACGAGGTCACCCTCGTAGGCGGCGGTATGGGTAAATTGCCAGTTGCCAGCCGCATCCCCGGCAGCCCAGATGTGCGCTTGACTCGTTTGCAAATATTCATTGAGCTCCAATTTGCCCTGGACTGTCAGTTGGATTCCTGCGGCCGGAAGATTGAGCGGCTCCACATTGGCCCGCCTACCGGTCGCGACCAAGATCTCATCCCCGGCAACCTCGGTCTCTTGGCCCGCGGTTTTCAAACGCACGGATTTGCTCCCTCCGATTTTGTGGACAAATAAAATCTCGGCTCCAGTGATGATCTCTACCCCGCGCTTCGCAAGATCGGCAGCTACATAATCGGCGGTCTCCCGATCCTCGCGCGGCAGGATTTGGGCTTCGCGCTGGATGATGGTGACTCTCTTTTCAAAGCTCGAAAATATTTCCGCAAACTCCACGCCAATCGGTCCCCCGCCGATTATCACCACAGAATCAGGGAGTTCCATAGCTTGCACCGCAATATCTGATGTCCAATACCCAGTGTCAGCAAGCCCCTCGATTGGCGGGATGAATTCTTTGGATCCGGTTCCGATCACCGCATGAGCAAACGAATATTTTTTATCAGCAACAGACAGTTCATGTTCAGACACAAACTCCGCGTGTCCCCAGAGCAAATCAATTCCAGCATTGTGCAGATTGCGCTCAATGCGCGGACCTGTCAGTTTGTCTATGACCGACTGCCTATAGGCCGCGATTTTTTTGAAATCGTAGCGCAGATTATCTAGCTCAATGCCGAACTCCTGGGCGCTCTTGGCAGTTTTGTAAACACTCGCAGCCTTGAGCATGGCTTTCGTAGGCACGCAAGCATAGTTCGGGCAGTGCCCGCCGAGCCGATCCTTGAACTCTTCGACAACAGCAACCTTCATGTTGGCCCGTTTGGCCACAAACGCAGCCGAGCCCCCGGCCGAGCCCGAGCCAATGCAAATCAAATCATAATCGTATTTGTGCGGCATTTAGTTTTGCTTGCCCGACTGATCCGTCGAAGGCGGATGGGCGGGTTTTTGTTTTGACCCTTCGGGTCATCACCCGTAGGGTGACTTTAAGAGTATTTATTTCAAATGATATCTGTAAATTTCACAATATACCTATCTTAACAAATAAAAAAAACACTATCAAATGAGTAGTATTTCATTGGCAGAGCCGTGGGGCAAAGTTAGAACCGTTATTCAGGCAAAAGGTTATAAAAAAGCCGAGGTCTATTTCAAGACTCGGCGTTTTGAATGAGGTAGTGAGCGGTGTTCTTCTGGGGGGAAACATAATCGCGGATCGCGGGACGCACGTTCTGTTCAAACCTTGACCGTACAACGTCAGCAGTCATCCCCCGTTCTTCCACATCGCGTTTCAACTTGCGAGCCAGCAGAGTATCCTCAGGCGCGTCGATGTAGATTTTGAATGGGGTGTCATGTTTGACTTGATCTATAGTGTAGAGGCCCTTTAGAATGATGACATCTTGAATCTCTATGTCCTCCTCTCCAGTCCTCCGGCTTTCCTTCATGCTATACACGGGAACGGACACTGTCTCTCCAGGCTTGGCCGCGAGAATTTTCTCGACGTCGTGATTGATTCGCTCTGTGTCCAGAGCGGAAGGTGGGCTGAAATTTACCTTTCCGTAACGCCGCAGCTGTTCCTCTGCTCCGAGATAATAGCGGTCAAGATTCAAAAAAGTGTATTTCTGATCACCCACGAATCGAGAGACGAACGTCATCTTGCCTGACGCTGTTGGACCAGCTACGAGTACCAAAGCTCGCTCATCGCGATGTTGGTCCCGCCAGACAGACAAATCCTGTTGAACAGCAGCTACACCCGATTCCAGTGTGGGAAATTCTTTAGTTTCGTTTTCCATGGACCCTCCATGAGTATTTTCGGAAAATTCGTTTTCAAAATCCATAAAACATGAAATAACATATTAACATAACATCTTACCTCATTCGTCGCCTTGTGGCAGGGCATCATAAAGGATGTTAGAACCGCTATTCAGAGGCAACAGGGCTATATTTACATCCCTGACCTTACCGTATAGGTTAAATTTATAACAAATTTGGGCAAAAAAAAGTTGGCCCGTATGGCCAGTGTGGCTTTTCACCGCACTGCTATGGCGACCCCAAACATTTGGCGCTGAACCGGTTTGAGAATTTTGGAAGCATTCAACACTTCGATGCCGATCACCTTACCCCTCTCATCAAGTTCTGCCACTATACCCGGGCCAATTTCCACAAACTCCTCTTCTACACCTTTTTGGACGCCAAAATAAAGCACATCGCTCTGCTT